>CAZCEL010000011.1:0-24316 GCA_964497175.1 uncultured Bifidobacteriaceae bacterium | reverse complement strand
TGACACCGAGCTTCAGAACGTCCATGCGCTGGATCGTGACGTCGGCCGTCGCGGCCCTCGTCGCTGCCGCGGCGCTTCAGGCGCAGTTCGGCGGCCCGGCGACGCCAGGGAGCTTCCAGCGCGTTCCGCCGTTGCCCTTTCCGGATGAGGCCCGCGACTTCGAGCAGAGCCTGACAGCATTCAGGGTTGTGCCGGTCGTTCGGGGGCTGGCGAACCCGTGGAGCCTCGCCTTCCTTCCTAACGGCGACATGCTGGTCACCGAGCGGCCGGGCCGGCTCCGCATCGTGCGCAACGGCACGCTCGATTCCGAGCCGATTGCCGGCGTGCCTGCAGTCTGGGCGACGGGACAGGGCGGCCTGCTCGAGGCGCTTCCGCACCCGCGGTTCAGTGAGAACCGGTTCGTGTACCTGACGTATTCCAAGCCGTGCGAGCGAGGCGCCACGACGGCGCTGCTGCGTGGCCGGCTCGATGGAAGAGCGCTCGCTGACGCACAGGACTTGTTCGTCGCCGACAACTGCAACACCGGCAACCCGCACTTCGGGTCCAAGCTCGCCTTCGGCCCCGACGGCTCGCTCTACATGACGATCGGAGAGCGCGGCGATCGAAGCCGGGCGCAGAACACGGCGAGCCATGGCGGGAAGATCCTGCGGCTCACGGAAGATGGAAGGCCGGCGCCGGGCAATCCGTTTCTCGGCAAGGAAGGTTACAAGTCGGAAATCTTCACGTACGGCAACCGGAACCCGCAGGGGCTCGCCGTCCATCCCGACACCGGCGCCCTGTGGGCCAACGAACATGGGCCGCAGGGTGGCGACGAGCTGAACATTCTGACGGGAGGAAAGAACTTCGGCTGGCCGGTGGCGTCGTACGGCCGCGAATACGGGCCAAATGGAGCGCTCGTCAGCCTCCATCCCACGAAGGAAGGAGTGGAGGAGCCGATCCTCACCTGGCTTCCCTCGATCGGCATCTCGGGGATGATCTTCTATACGGGCGACAGGTTTCCGCAGTGGAAGGGCCACATCTTCGTGGGTGGGCTTTCGGGGATGGCGCTGCATCGGCTCGCGTTCAATGCGCAGGGTGGGCTCCTCGGCAGGGAGGCGCTGCTCACCGAGCTTCGCCAGCGCATTCGCGATGTGCGCCAGGGTCCCGACGGGAACATCTACCTGGCGGTCGACGCCAACCCGGGTGGCGTCCTGAGGCTGGAGCCGGCGGCTGCCCGAACGAATACAGTATCTCGATAGCGGACAGCGAACAGCGAACAGCGGACAGCGAACAGCTCTCAGCCCCCGCCGCGGCGGAAGGCCGGACTGAAACGTAGGTGTGACTGCGGTCACAGATGATCGGACGGGCGCTCCTTGCGCCTTGCCGGCCGGGCGCGTGGACGCGAGAGTGGCCGCCGCTCTTCCTGGTTCGAGATACAATCCGACCCGGAGACAACGACGATGCTACAGATCACTGCGCGCCTCGCCGTATTCGCCCTGCTTTTCTCCGTCTTATCGAGCGCGAGCGCCGAGGCTCAAGACCGCATGCCGCCCATCCCGGCGGACAGGATGACCGAGGCTCAGAAGAAAGCGGCCGCCGAGTTCGAGGCTGCGCGCGGCGCGGTTTCCGGTCCCTGGGCGGTCATCCTTCGCAGCCCGGACATGGTGAATCGCGCGCGCGGCCTGAGCGACTATCTCCGGTTCAAGAGCTCGCTGCCGCCGCGGCTCTCGGAGTTCGTCATCCTCATCACCGCACGTGAATGGTCGCAGCAGTACGAGTGGAACGCCCACCATTCCCTCGCGATGAAGGGCGGTCTGAGCCCCGAGATCGCGAAGGCGGTGGCAGAAGGGCGCCGCCCTGAACGGATGGCGGACGACGAGGCTGCGCTGTACGACTTCTGCATCGAGCTGCACCGCAACCGGAGCGTGAGCGACGCGACGTACGCCCGGGCGCTCGCGAAATTCGGCGAGCAGGGCCTGGTGGATGCGATTGGGCTGAGCGGCTGGTACACGCTCGTCGCGATGGTGCTGAACACCGCACGCACACCGCTGCCGGCGGGCGTTGCGCCGCCGCTCGCGGCATTTCCTCGATAGGGCTCGCTTCGCGAGCATTGATGATGCGCGTCCGACCCGCTCGCTCGGTGTACGCCACGACCAGGAGCTGACCCGCGAGTGATGTGCCGACGCTGAGACATCGTCGCTCGTCTTCCGAGCGATCGGTCCGCGCAGCGCCGACGCTACCTCCTCACCAGACGCGACTCGAAACTGCGACCGCTGACCGCTGAAAGCTCGTCTGTGACCGCTCGTCACATGCATGTTCAATCCGGCCGTCGGCCGCGGCCGGGCTGATCGCTGACCGCTGTTCGCTGAAAGCTGATCCGCTGATCGCTGCCCGCTGCTCACCGCCGCGGCAGATCCAGCGCCGGGTTGCGATCGAAGAAGTCGAAGGGGCGCAGCTCAAAGCTGTGCCACATCGTCGGCATGACCGGCCAGTCCTCGGCGCGGACCACGTGGTGCATGCCGATGGTGTACCAGAGCACCAGATCCCGGCGATCGATCCGGCGGTTCGCCTTCGTCCAGGCGGGCAGCCCCTGACCGGGCGTACTCAGCGTCGGGTAGTCGCCCGCGGCGTACCGCTCGTCGTGCTGATACGGCGTGACCCAGAGCTGGTGATCGATGAACCCCGCCCGGCGGCGCGGGTAGTCGTCCGGTGTGAGGAGCGTGGCCGCCGTCATGCCGGGCGCCAGCTGATAGCTCGTCGGATAGCCGACGTGGTTGGACCGCGTGGTGCTCAGGACGCGCCAGAACGCCGGCTTCGCCATGTCCATGTGGAGCATCGCTTCGGCTTCGGTGCGCGGCATCTGCGGCTCACGCACCCAGATGCTCCGGCGCGGATTGCCGGGCGGCAGCGTCTTCGTCACCAGGCGGTCGGCGACAAACTCGTTGACCGGACCGTCGACATCCACGTCGAGCCGGAAGCTGAAGAAGTGATCGTGATTGACGGCGACGAGATTCGGCGCCACGAAGCGGCCGTACGCGTCCGGCTGCTCCGAAGCCGTACTGCTGTCGCCGTTGACAAACGGCCCGCTGGCTGTTTTCGCGGCGGCCGTCGACTTGACCTCCGCAATCCCGGTGGCACCCACCGAGACGCGCACCGTGCCGTCCTGCTGGAAGGTCCAGTCGAACACGTAATCGTAGTTGCCGAGCACGGCCGCGCTGCGCACCACCAGGTCGCGCTTCGCCCGGCTCTCGGGCTCCTCGGAGAAGTGACGCCACGCCATGTCGCCCGTCTCGCGCTCGAAGATGCACAGCACGTTCGGCACAGGTCTGGGCCGTCCTTCATCGTTCGACACCAGCCCGTCGAGGTACGCCGCGCGGTCGGGACAATCGAGCCCTCTCAACAGCGGCTTGGAGAGTCCGCCGGCGTTGAACTCGCCGGCATCGAGGAAGTTCCGCCGGTACCAGTCGAAGGCTGGATCCATGTACGGGACGAAGATCTCCGACAGATGGCCCTGATAGAGAACCTGTCGCGGCTGGCCGCCGTCGCGACCATCGCCGTACGTGACCGTCGACACGATCGTGCCGACGCGCTTATCAGGCCGCACGTGGAACCGCCATTTCTGCCATTCGACCACATGGCCGTCGAGGCGAAACCCGGGGCCGAGCGGCTGATCCACGCGCATCGGACCGGGCACCTCGCGTGCACGGCCAATCGACGCGGGGTCGTAGTCGGCTGACGCGTTCGAGACCGGCACCACGCCCTCGTCCACGACGCGCAGCACCTTCTTGTCGTTCAGGTCGACGACGGCGGTGAGCCCCTGGATCTGGCGGGACCAGGTATTCCTGGCGCCTCGGACGTCGGAGCATTGGACGTGCGCGATGCGCCGGCCGCGCTGTTCGTCAGTGCCGTAATACCCCGGAGGGACGCCGCTGCACTCGAGCAGCGTGAGATCCGTAAAGCCTCGCTTCTTCATCGCGGCGACGAAGTCGGGGTGCGTCTTCACCTCTTTCTGCAGCGCCCGGAACTCTTCCTCGAGCCAATTGGGCTGCACCCCCTGCAGCCTGGTCCACGTGAGCAGCCGGCGCCCCTTCACATCGACTACGGCTTCGTGGCTGTCGGCCCCTTGCCGCACCACGGCGAACGCCTGGCGCGGGAAGTCCTGTCCCTTCGACCAGGACCACGCCACATCCTTGGCTGGCTCGCGGAGGCTGACCATCGAGAAGCGTGTCTCCGCATCGAGATGTCCGGCGTCCCGCAGGACCTGCAGCACGGTCCAGTACTCCTGAAACGTGAGCGGGTCGAGCGGGTGCTCGACGTTCTGTGCCGCCGCGGACGTGGCGGCCAGCCAGCAGGCCAACCAGAATGCGCCGCTGACGATCGCGCGCCGACTCGCACCAGGGGCGGCAGTGCTCATGGCGATACCTCCTCAATCCTGACGTTCATGAGTTCGCAAACTGCTGCGAGTATAGATCCAGCAGCCCTCCGCCTTCAGCGTTCAGCAGTCAGCTTTCAGCTTCCGCCGCGGTGAGAGGCCGGCTCGAACGTCGTGTCGGAACGCTGAAGACTGCCGATGCACTCTACGGCGTGGCCGGTTTGCGTGCCACGTCCGGCAGCGCCCAGGCCGTAACGGTCGCGCCGGAGGGCACGAGCAGAATCTGGCGGCCGTCGAGCATGAAGGTCGTCGGCGCCGTGCCGTGCAGGTTCGAGCCCATCTGGTAGCGCCACAGCAGCTTGCCGGTGCGCGAGTCGAGGGCCAGGACGTTGCCGTGCGTGTCGCCGCTGAAGAGCAGCCCCGAGGCGGTGGTCATCACGCCGGGGTTGCCCGCCTGCAGCAGGCGGAACTCCCACTTCCGCGCGCCCGTCGCGGGATCGATGGCGCGCAGCGCGCCGTAGTTCTTCTCGCTCCCGCCGGCGTTGGCCTTCATGGCGCCGCCGGTGAACGAATCGCCCGGCCGATATTCGGGCTTCCACGCGAAGTAGATCGCACACGACTCGCGTGCGGCCACATAGAACAGCTTCTGCGAGGGGTCGAACGACGGGGGATTGAAGTTGGTCCCACCCACCAGGTCGGGGCAGGTGAGCGTTCCCTTCTCGTCCGGCGTGTGGTTCGGCAGCAGCACCGGCCGCCCGTCTCTGCCGATCTCCTTGGCCCATGTGGTATCGATAAAGGGACGTGCGACCAGCAGCTCACCGGTGGCTCGATCGAGTGTGTAGAAGAACCCGTTGCGGTTCGCGTTCATCACGACCTTGCGCAGCCGGCCGTTGACCGTCAGCTCGCCGAGGACCGGCACGTGCACCGAGTCCCAGTCGTGGACGTCGTGCGGCGTGAACTGGTAGTGCCAGCGCAGCCGGCCCGTGTCGGCGTCGAGCGCGAGGAGGCTGTCGCTGTACAGGTTGTCGCCGGGCCGGCTGCCGCTGTGATAGTCGGGCCCCGGGTTGCCGGTTCCCCAGTAGACGAGGTTCAGCTCGGGATCGTAGGTGCCGGTCTGCCAGATCGACGCGCCGCCGGTTTTCCACGAGTCGCCGCCCCAGGTCTGGTGGCCCGGCTCGCCGGGACCAGGCACGGTGTAGAAGCGCCACGCGCGCGCGCCGGTCTTCGCGTCGTACGCAGCCAGGAAGCCGCGGATTCCGTACTCTGCGCCGGCGATCCCCACGATCACCTTGTCCTTGACGACCAGCGGCGCCACGGTCGCGGCGTAGCCGGCCGCGTAATCCTCGAGCGTCGCGTCCCACACGAGCTCGCCGGTGCGGCGGTCGAGCGCGATCAGATGCGCGTCGAGCGTCGTCATGTACAGCAGATTGCCGAGGATGCCGAAGCCACGGTTCACGGGCCCGCAGCAGGCCGTGATGCGCGGCGGCAGCTCGCGGCGGTAGCGCCAGATCTGGCGGCCCGTGCGCGCATCGATCGCCCAGGCGAAGTTGTTCGAGCCGGTCGCATAGATGACGTTGTCATGGACGAGCGACGTCGTCTCCGTGCGGCCGAGCGTGTCGGTCTGAAAGGTCCACTGCGGCATCAGCGTGTGGACGTTGGCCGGCGTGATCTGCGTCAGCGGGCTGTGCCGGTGCCCCTCGTAGTTGCCGCCCGCCATGAGCCAGGCCGACGAGTTCTTGAGGCCGGCGAGCAGGTCCTCATTGGTCGGACCGGCGCCGGGGCGCCCTTGCTGGGCGCTGATCGCGGCCGCGCCGGCCAGGGCCGACGCCAGCGCGACAGAAGCGAGAGAGACGCGTGAACGCATGAGGAGCTCCTTGTCGGCCTCAACGTGGGGCGATCGGTGCGGCGGTGGGCGCGCCGCGCAGCGTCCCGAGGTACGCCAGCACGTCCTCGAGATCGCTCTGGCTCAGCTTGGCAATGTCGAACGCCGGCATCGCGGACTTCTCCTCGTTGGTCACGCCCTTGAGGTCGTCGCGCAGGTAGCCCTGGATGCGTTCCGCGGAGTCCATGATCTGGACCGAGAAGAGGTCCTCGTTCTTCTTCACGCCGTGCACGAGCCGGCCACCCGGCGCCACGAGTGTGACCGGCTCGTAGCCGCGGCCGAATTCCTCGACCGCGCCGCGGATCCGGCGCGCGAGCGTGGACCGCGCCCGCGAGAGGCCGACGCGTGACAGGTCGGGCCCGAAGCGGCCGCCGCGTCCGTCGGCGCGATGGCAGCTCGCGCAGTGCGTGCGGAAGACCCGTTCGCCGTTCTGCGCGTTCCCCTTGGCCGGATCGGCAGACGCGGGCGCCGCCAGCGTCCGCAGATACGCGAGAATCCGCCAGATATCGTCGTCGGTCGGGCGGTCGCCGCGGATGGGCGGCATCTCGGTGTTGGGCACACCGAGGCGGATCGTCCGGAACAGCCCGCTGTCGGTGCGTCCGCTGGCCCAGACTTCAGTGATGTCGGGGCCCCGTGCGCCGCGCGCGTCGATGCCGTGGCAGTCGGCGCAGCGGGCGCGGAACTGGCTCATGCCAGCGAGGATCGCGGTCTGATTGCCCGCGAGCGGATTTTTCTCGGGCAAGTTGGCCGGCACTTCCGGGATGTCCTGCACCTGTGCCTGGAGCGAGGTCCCGAGGGCCAGCAGGATGACGGTGATGACCAAGCGGGTCCACTGCATGACGGCTCCTCGTGCTGACGCGTCAGATCCGCGGGGCCGCCATTATAGCGCCCCCCGCTCACCTCCAGCTTTGCGTTCACGGTCACCTGCGCCGTCATCATCCTCGGGCCCGAAGTGACGAGTCGCGACTTTGCGGAGTCCGTTGGCTCCCGTACAATTCTGCCCGGACGCCGCCGATGGCACACGCTTGGTCGGCGTCGTTGATGCGTCGGTGACGACGTTCTCCGGGAGCGGGCCGATCATTCAGGTGGTGCTCAACTGGTTCGACGAGCTGAAACAGCGCGTGCCGTAGTGAGAGGGGGCGCGTTCGTCGCGGCGCTCCTGCAGGACGTCCGGTACGGCTGGCGGATGCTGCGCAAACACCCCACCTTCGCGATCGCGGCCATCGTCACGCTCGCCCTTGGGATCGGAGTGAATACGGCCGTCTTCAGCGTGGTGAACGCCATTCTGCTGCGCCCTCTCCCGGTCCCGGAGGGCAGCCGATTCGTCGTGATTGCCACGGAGCAGGCGTCCGACCAGACACTCCCGGGCGTTTCCTTCGCCGACCTCCAGGACTATCGCGCGGCCAGCGGTGAGATCTTCGAGGACATCGCTGGTTACAGTGTCGGGTTCCTCGGCCTCACGGTTGAGGGCAGCCAGCCTCATCGCGTGCTGGTGACCTGGGTGACGGGCAATTACTTCCGCGCGCTGGACATTCGTCCTGCGCTGGGGCGCCTGATTCAACCAGATGAGGGGATGCCTGGGCGAATCGACGCGGTGGCCGTGCTCGGGCATTCGACGTGGCAGCGCCGATTCGGGAGCGACCCATCGGTGGTGGGCAGGATTGTCATGGTGAACGGGCGCGCGTGCACGATCGTCGGCGTGGCGCCGCGCGGTTTTCCCGGCACGTTTGCGTTCTCCGAATCCGAGCTGTACCTGCCCCTGAACTGGTCGACCGGCGAGGGGTTCGACGACCGCGACGCGCGCAGCCTGCATGCGCTCGCGAAGCTTCGAGCTGGCGTCTCGGTGGACAACGCTCAGGCGGTAATGGCTGTCGTGGCCGACCGCCTCGCCCGACTGTATCCGGACTCGAACGCCCGTCTTGGAATCAGGGTCCTCCCGGAACGCCGTGCGCGTCCCGAAGAGGATCAGTTTCGAACGAACACGCTCGCCGCCGCGATCATGCTGGCGATGGTCATCCTGGTGATGATCGTGGCCGCCGTGAACGTGGGCAATCTCCTGCTCGCGCGGACGGCCAGCCGGGCCCGCGAACTGGCGATCCGCTCCGCTCTTGGCGCCGGAAGAAGCCGTCTCGTCCGGCAGATCGTGACCGAGAGCCTGGTGCTGTCTGCCATGGGCACAGGAGCTGGCGTTCTGCTGGGAACCTGGGTGGCGGACGTGCTCGCAACCATTCGCTTGCCTGGGGACCTGCCGGTCCGCTTCGACTTTCGGTTGGATGGCCGCGTTCTGGCGTACGCCGCCACAGTGGCGCTGGCAACAGGACTGCTCGTCGGTCTCGTCTGCTCGTTCCGTGTCTCAGGAGCAGACCTGTACAGCGGCCTTCGTGCATCGCGGAGCTCCCAGCCGCGCGTGCGGCGTCACCGGATGGGTGGCGTGCTTGTCGCGGCTCAACTTGCCAGCTGTGTCGTCCTTCTCTCTATCGCTGCCTTGTTCGTCCGCAGCCTGTTGCAGGCTGAGCGGGCGGACCTGGGCTTTCGGCCCGACGAGGTGCTCAATTTCCACATGGACGTCGGTCAGCTCGGGTATACGGAGGCCCGGGGGCGGGCACTGTTCGGCGAGGTCGAGCGACAGATACGGTCCATTCCGGGAGTCCAGCACGTGAGCTTCGCCTTCACGATTCCGATGGGTTACATCCGCGTGCGGCGGGCCGTGGAGGCCGAAGGGCAGGCGGCCGATAGCTCGAGCCGGATTGCTGCCGGACTGAACACGGTGAGCCACGAATACTTCCAGACCCTGGGCATCCCGATCGTGCGCGGAAGACGCTTTGACGACTCGGACACCGAGCAATCGCCGTTGGTCGCCGTCATCAACCAGCGTCTTGCTGACATGCTGTGGCCGGGCCAGGACGCTGTCGGCCGGCGCTTCAGATCGGACGGGCAGCCGTTCGAGGTTGTCGGCATGACACGCACCGGCAAGTACCAGTTTCTGTTCGAGGATCCGCAACCGTACTTCTACCTGCCCATGACGCAGGCGTACTCGGAACTCCGAGTGCTTCAGGTCAGAGGTTCGCTGCCGCCTGATGCGCTCGCCCCAGCGATCGAACGGGCCATTCGCGCGATCGAGCCCCAGCTGCCGCTCTACGACGTCCAGACCATGACCCAGGCGCTCGGAAGCGGCCTCGGCTTCTTTCCCGTGCGTGTGGCTGCCCTCGCCGTTGCGGCGCTCGGACTGCTTGCCCTCGCCCTCGCTACTGTTGGCCTGTATGGCGTCACGGCGTACCTCACGAGCCAGCGCACGCACGAGATCGGCGTGCGGATGGCCGTCGGGGCTACCCGGCAGCACATTGTTCGACTCATCCTGGGGGACGGGTCGAGATTCGTGATGCTCGGCGTGGCCGCCGGGATGGCGATGGCGCTGGCAGGCTCCCGAATCGTGCGCAGCTTCCTGTTCGGCGTGTCGCCCCACGACCCCTTGACGTTCATGAGCGTCACCCCGGCGCTGACCGTCGTGGCGTTGCTGGCGTGCGCCATCCCCGCGTGGCGCGCCGCTCGAGTGGATCCGACGATCGCGCTCCGCTCGGAGTGACGCGCTGCCGTAAGATTCCTGAAACGCGCGAACCCTCAGGAGGTGTACCGTGCCGACGAGAACGCTCGCTGCCGCTCTGGGATTCGTCATTGGGGCCGGCTGGATCTACACGACCACCGCCCAGCCTGTCCGCCGCTACTTCACCCCGCGCACCGCGGCCGGCGCGGCGCAGCCGCCCTTCAGCGGCGCCGTGCTCGCGGGCGACACCTTGTATGTGTCGGGCCAGCTGGGCCTCGAGAACGGGAAAGTCCCAGAGGCGCCCGAGGCGGAGGCCACCAACGTGCTGAACAACGTGCAGAACCTGCTCAAGGCGGCGGGCATGACGATGGACGATCTCGTGTCGGTGCAGGTGTACTGCTCGGACGTCGCCCATTTCGATGCGTTCAACAAGGTGTACCGGACGTACTTCAAGCAGGAGTTCCCGGCGCGTGCGTTTCTGGGATCGGGCCGCCTCCTGAACGGCGCCCGCTTCGAGGTGATGGGCACGGCGGTCAGACGCTGACGGTCTGGCGGACGTGCATGATGGACGTCCCTGATGGTGGGGAGTCAGCCCGTCATGACCAACGATGACAAGACCGGAGACCGCGAGCTGTTTCACACTGCGTTCCGGACGTCGTCAGCGTGGAACGCGGCGTCCCGGGCGGCCGCGCCGAGTGGCGGTACCAGCCGGCGGCGAGGGACGTGTGCAAACGTGACCTGACAGCCAAACCGCGCGAACGCCTGCGCGAGCCGCTGCTCGGCCGTCGGCCACCAGAGCCGCGCGTCACCACCGATGACGACGAGTCCCGGCGATTGCAACAGCTGGACGATGTCGGTCATCCGCTCACACGCGCAGCAGATGACCGAAGGAAGTGGCGAGTAGGCCTTGGTCACCTGCCGCCACGCGTCTGCCTCGTTCCTCCCATGACAGAGCATGTGCGGATCGAGCGATGCACGCGGCACGAACAGCACCACGCGTCCACGCATGCCGCGCGCCCGTGCGGCCGCCGCTTCCAACGCGAGGCGCGTCCCCTCGAGAGAGGTTGCGATAACGTGAACCGTGCCGCCCATTCCCTTCCTGCCAGACAGGCTACAGGGCGGGGGATGAAGTGACCGAAAGAAAGTCGTAAGAAACGCGTAAGAACCTCAGCGTCGCGAGCGCTGCGGGGCTGAAACCCTCAGTCGGGTTCGTCGGCGAAGCGATAGCCGACCCACGGTTCGGTCAGCAGATATCGCGGACTAGCCGGTTCGGGCTCGATCTTCTTCCGAAGCTGTCCCATCAGCACGCGAAGGTGCTCAGGCTGCTCGATGCCGTGCGTCCCCCAGATCGCCCTCAGGATGCTGCGGTGCGTCAGCACGCGGCCGGCATGCGTGACGAGCAGCGTCAGGAGCTCGAACTCCTTCGGCGTGAGTCTGACGTCGACGTCGCCGCGCCGAACGCGGCGGCGATCGAAGTCGATGATCAAGTCGCCGCGCGTGAGCTGTCCGAACCGCGTGCTCTCCCGACCGAGGGATCGGCGCAGCGCGGCCCGCACGCGCGCCAGGAGCTCTTCCGGCCCAAACGGCTTCGTGACGTAGTCATCGGCGCCCTGGTCGAGCGCGGTAACCTTGTCCTTCTCGGCGCCACGCGCGGACAGGACGACAATCGGTATATCCGCGCGCTCGCGCACCTGCCGGCACACCTCTGTGCCGTCCATGTCGGGAAGGCCGAGGTCCAGGATCAGGAGATCGGGGCGCTCCCGTTCGAAGGCGTCGAGCGCCTCACGCCCGCTCCCGGCGAGGGTCACGGCATAGCCGCGCGAGCGCAGCAGCGGCGCCGTGGCGCGTTGAATCGCGACCTCGTCATCGACCAGAAGGATCTGCGCCGGCCGCGTCACGGACTCTCGTCCTCCAGCCCGGCGGTCGTGCGCGTTTCAACAGGAACCGCGATCGTGAAGACGGCGCCACCCCTCGGATCGTTCTCGGCCCGAACCTGTCCGCGTTCCGCCACCAGCAGTCCGCGCGTGATCGCCAGCCCCATGCCCGTCCCGAACCGCTGCCGCCGTGCGTCGACGCCGCGGTAGAAGCGTTCGAAGACGCGGTCAAGATCCTGTGGCGCGACTCCGGCGCCCTGATCGCGAACCGCGATGTTCAGCTCATGGTCTGCGAGCGCGATGCTGACCGTGATCGTCGACCCGGCTGGCGAGTACTGCGCGGCGTTCTCGACCAGATGCGCAAGGGCCGCCGACGTGAGCCGCGGATCGAGCCGAACCAGCGCTCGCTCCGCGCCGTTGTGGACGCTCAACTGGTGTGCTTCAAGAGCAGGTCCGACCTGGCGGACCGCGGCCTCGGCGATCTCCGCCGGCTCGACCCACTCGAGATCGGCGTCAACGGCATTGGCCTCGATTCGCGCCATGTCGACGATATCCTCGAAGAGCCGGTTGAGCCGTGCGAGCTCTGCTCGGACGATGCCGACCTGCTCGCGCCGTTGCTCGTTCGTCAGCCAGGAGGCGTCCAGGTTGTTCGCCGCCACGGTCACGGCCGTCAGCGGCGTCTTCAGGTCGTGACCCAGCGACGCGAGCAGCGCCGACTTGAGCTCTGCGCCCCGGCGTACCAGTTCTGCCTCTTCTCGTTCTTCGAGCAGATGAGTTCGTTCAATGGCAATCGCGGTCACGCCTGCAATCGCGTCTCGCGTGTCTGGCTCGATGCCGTCGCCTTTCAGGGCAAGCAGCCCTATCGCTCGGACGCCGACGCGCAGGGGTACCAGCCAAGCGGTGCCGTCGTTGGATGACTCGATCCGGCCGTGTCCGGCATCGGTCCGGTCGTTCGCCTCGAACTCGAGCGGCGCCTGGGCTGCAGCCAGCGCCGTATCCAGTCGCGGACTGTCAACCATGAGCGGCCGCTCGCCAGCGTGGTGAAGCTCCCAGCCGCCGCCCGGCGCCGGCAAGCAAATCGCCACTGCCTCGAGCGCAAACCGGTGGGAGACGTTCCGTGCCAGGAGTGCGATGGGATCGGCCGCATCGGTCGTCAGCAGGATGTCGCGCGTCAGGTCGAACAGCCGCGCGAGCTCATCCCGCCTCGCCGTGGCCTCCTGCGCACGCCGCCGCACCTGCGACGAGAGATGGCTCGCGACGATGCTCACCGCCAGCAGCGTGAACAACTCGACCCAGTTCTGTGGATCGGCGATGGTCCATGTGCCGACCGGCGGCAGAAAGAAGTAGTTGAAGCAGAGGAATGCCAGGAGCGAGGTGGCAATCGCGACCCGGCGCGTCGACACGGTCGCCACGATCAGCACGATGAGGAGGAACGAGAGCGCGACGATCGTGGCGTTCGTCACGCCGATCCACCCGGCGTAGATCGCCGTCAGGATGCCGATGGCGCCGAAGCTCACGGCCAGCGCGCCGATGTCGGCCCCCAACCAAGCACGGTGTGGCATGTGTGCGCGGACCACCAGCGGAGTCTCCTGCGTGCGATCGTGACGCCGCGAACCCTCCAGATCAAGCTTCACCCATGACCAGAGCTCGACGGCTGTTGGCCAGAATGGTCCCAGGCGCTTGTTATGGTTTTCTTATGCGATTCTGCAGTACAAATTATTAGAGACAGCAGCCTAAACCGTCCGGCTCGTCACCGGGCGGTGCGGGGGAACCAGCCGGACGCAGAACGCGTCCGCGGGGCGCATTCCACTGAGCCGCGACGGCGAGGTGGATAGAGAACTTCCAATCTCGAGCCCGTCAGCTAACCCCGCCGGCGATTGGAAGCACCTGTGCCCGAAGAAGGACTTCTCCCTCAGATCAAGCGCGTCGTCGTTGGCGAGCCGATCCCGTCACATCTCGCGCATCACGAACGCCTGTCGCGGTTCACCGGCCTGGCGGTCCTCTCGTCGGACCCGCTCTCCTCCGTGGCATACGCGACGGAAGAGATCCTGCGCGTGCTCATTCTCGTCGGCGTGGGCGTCCTCAGCACCGTCACGCCAATCGCAGCCGTGATCGCGGCCATCCTGGCAGTGGTCGTTTTCTCGTACCGCCAGACGATCCACGCCTACCCGAGTGGTGGCGGCGCCTATATCGTCGCGAAGGACAACCTCGGCGAGACGCCGGCGCTCATCGCCGCCGGAGCGCTTCTCATCGACTACGTGCTGACCGTCGCCGTCAGTATTGCGGCCGGTGTGGCGGCGGTCACGTCGGCCTTTCCGCAGTGGCACCTGAGCCGCGTCGAGATCACGCTCGGGATGGTGCTCGTGCTCATGCTGGGCAATCTGCGCGGGATTCGGGAATCGGGGAGAATCTTCTCTGTCCCCACGTATTTCTTCGTCGTCAGCCTGCTGGCGCTCATCGCGGTCGGCGCGTGGCGCGCCCTGAGCGGCGGTATCCAGCCCGTTGAAACGGTCAATCCGATCGAGCCGGCGGGGGAGTCGCTCACCCTGTTCCTGCTGCTCACCGCGTTCTCGAACGGCTGCACGGCCATGACGGGCGTGGAGGCAGTCTCGAACGGCGTTCCCGCCTTCAAGCCGCCCGAGGCGAAGAATGCGGCGGCGACCATGCTGATGATGGCGACGCTGTCGATCACGATGTTCACGGGGATCACGCTGCTCGCACACGCCTACCAGGTGATCCCGAGCGAGCAGGAGACCGTCGTCTCACAGATTGCGCGGGGGGTGTTCGGGGGCCGGGGCCTGCCGTACTACCTCGTGCAGGCGGCGACGATGCTCATCCTGGTGCTCGCCGCGAACACGGCATACGCGGACTTTCCGCGACTGGCCTCGATCCTCGCGCGCGATCGCTACCTCCCGCGTCAGCTCATGAACCAGGGCGACCGCCTGGCTTTTTCGAACGGCATCATCGGGCTGAGCATCTTCGCCAGCCTGCTCCTCATTCTGTACGGCGGCGACACGCACTCGTTGATCCCGCTCTACATGATCGGGGTGTTCGTCTCGTTCACGTTGTCGCAGGCAGGAATGGTCGCGCACTGGCGGCGACTCCGCGGCCCAGGGTGGAAGACGAGCGCCGCCATCAACGGCTTCGGGGCGGCCGTGACGGGCATCGTCCTGGTCGTCGTCGCCGTCACAAAAGCGTACGAGGGTGCCTGGATCATTCTGCTGTTCGTCCCCGTTCATGTCCTGTTCTTCCGGGCGACCAGGCGCCACTACGACATGGTCGCAGCCGAACTCTCACTGAAGGGCTGGGTGAGCGCGACGCGGCGCCGCCAGAATACCGTGCTCGTCCCCATCAGTGGAGTCCATCGGGCGGTCGTGCAGGCCGTCGAGTACGCGACGTCGCTGTCTGATGATGTCCGGGCGGTGTACGTGAACGTCGACACGCTGATGACCGAGCGCCTGCGACGCGACTGGGACCAGTGGGGGCAAGGCGTACCACTCGTGATCCTCGAGTCGCCGTATCGCTCGCTCATGGAGCCGTTCCTCGAGTACATCGCGAAAGTAGATGCCGAGCGCCCCGACGACTTCCTGACCGTTGTGCTGCCTGAGTTCGTGCCCGCGAAATGGTGGCACCACCTCTTCCACAATCAACGTGCCCTCTTGATCAAGGGGGCGCTGCTCTTCAAGCCCAATGTCGTGGTCACGAGCGTGCCGTTTCACTTGCGGCGGTAGGTCGTGTGGTTCTACGGAACCGGAATGCGGTAGAGATTCCGCTGTGTGGTCTCGCGCGAGAATGCGTACATGCTCGAAAACGGGCCGGGGGCGACGTCCGCGGCCGCAATGGTCTGCACTCCGGGCAGCTTGGCGATCTCGGCTTCCGTCTGAAAGCCCTCCGGCGGAATCGCCGGCAGCAGACGGCCCGGCTCGAGCGGGATGACGTACGTCCTTCCGCCGGCAAAGAGTGTCCCCGCCGTGCTCGAAAGCGACAGAAACAGGAACCGACTATCCGGCGACCACCGCAGACGGGCGCCTGCCGGCCACACACGGACCGGCGCGCCTCCGTCCAGCGGGTAGACGGTCGTGCCCCCGCCGAAGGTCCAAGTGGCCAGTGTTCGCCCGTCCGGAGCGACGCCCGCCGGCTCGCCCGGCTGCTCGACCGCCTTTCGCAGCTCCTGTCCGCCCTCGCGTACGCGGTAGAGCCACGTCCGAGTCCCGTCGCTTGCACGGAAGATGATTTCGCCGGCAGGTCCAAAAGACGGCTGATGGCCCTCCACGCCGGGAATCTGACGCGGTTCGGTGCTTCGATCGACCGGGACGAGCCACAGCCGGAATCGACCCTCCGAGTCTGCCGCGGTGAGCACCACCCGGCGGCCATCGGGCGAGACGTCGTAGGAGCCTCCCCCTGAGGAGCTGCCTGACGTCCCGGCACTCGGGATGTTCGAGAATAGAAGTTCGCTTCGTCCGGCCTCCACGTCCGCCATCCACAGGTCGGTCGGTCCATCGAGCGCCGAGGCGCTCTTCAGCACCTGGTAGAAAAGCCTCCGGCCATCGCGCGTGAACTTGGGATTGAAGGCGTAGCCTTCGAGCGAGATCTGCCGGTCGTTCCCACCCTCGTGCAGGACGATCGGCCGCTGCTTCAGCCCGACGGCGGTGACGAGGGAACGGCCATCCGGCGCCACCGCGACGCCCTCCTCCTCGGTTGGCCCCGATGTGATCTGTTCCGGCGCGCCGTCGGGAACGCGCTGCCGCCAGACGTGGAAGGCCCCGCCCGCGCTCGACGTCAGGTAGATCCACCTGCCGTCGGGCGACCATCCGGCAAACGTGCAGCCGCCACTTGGCGGGCCGACCTGGCGTCCCGCCGAGCTCCCGTCCATCGGCACGAGCCGGCAAGGGACCCACTCGCCCGAGCCGTCCATTTCGACGATGAGCGCGCGCGTACCATCGGGGGAGGGGTACGAGCGATGCCCCATTCCCCGTTCGTGTGTCGGGATGTATACGTCCCGTGCGCCCGCTCTCGTCGGCTCGGCCGTCACGATCGCCATGTGGATGCCTGTCTTGATTTCCGAAAACATCACGCGCTGCCGATCGAGCCACGTCAATCCCGAGGCGTTTGGGAGCCACCGCGTCGGCGCACCTCCGAGAACCGGCACCAGCCACGTATCCCACGCGAACTGGGCATTGATCGTTGTATAGGCGATCTGCGATCCGTCGGGCGAGAAGACCGGGCTCATCTTCCGGAGAATGTCCTGGGTCAGCTGCTTGGGCTCCCCGTCGGGCAGCTGTTTGACGTAGACCTGGCCCTCGGTCTGGAACGTGCCGGGGCCGCGCACGAACGTGAGCAGGCGGCCATCCGGAGATAGAGAGGGCTGACTGACGGAATCGGGAAAATTCGTCAACTGCACCCACTGGTCGCGCCCCGGAGGAAGACGACCTGGCCGAAGCCAGAGCACGGTGAAAGCAGCCGCCGCCACGATCGCCAGAGCGGCGGTTCCGATCAACCATCGTCGGCGTCCCGCGCCGGCGGGCTCGGCCGACTCGGTCGCCCGCTGGAGGCGCTTGAGATCTGCCAGCACGTCCGCCGCGGTCTGGTAGCGCAGGTCGGGGTCCTCCTCGAGCAGCTTGAAGACGATCGGCTGCAGCCCGGCAGGCATGCCTGCGGCGGACGGCACCGTCCAGCTCAGCGGCTTGAGGAACGGCCGCGAACCCGTCGCCATCTCGTAGATCACGGCTCCCAGCGAGAAGAGGTCGCTCCGCGCATCGACGGCCTCGCCGCGCGCCTGCTCCGGAGGCATGTAGGCCAGCGTGCCCATCACCACCCCCGATTGAGTGAGGGAGGGGTCGACCGGCTGCTCGATCGTCCGGGCCCGGCTGTCCGGGGCGGTTTGTCGCGGGCGCGTGAGCTTTGCGAGGCCGAAATCCAGTACCTTCACGTGGCCGTCGGCCGTGACGATCACGTTGGCGGGCTTGATGTCGCGGTGCAGAATGCCAGCCGCATGCGCCGCCGCCAGCGCGCCGGCGATTTCGGCGGCGTACCCCAGCACGTCGTTCAGCGGCAGTCCCTTCGAGGGGATCACCTGGTGCAGTGGTCTGCCATGCACGTACTCGAGGACCAGAAAGTCGATGCCTTCGTCGCTCGCGATGTCGTGCAGCGTGACGATGTTGGGATGGCTCAGCGCGGAGACGGCGCGGGCTTCCTGAAGGAATCGACGCTTGCGGTCGGGATCGGCCACCTGATCGTGCGCCAGGACCTTGATGGCGACCTCGCGGCCCAGCCTCGTGTCGGTGGCGTGATACACCTCGCCCATCCCGCCGCGACCGATCAACTCATCAAGCTGATACGCGCCGAGCCGACGGCCGGAGATGGGGGCCATGGATCAGTCGGTCACACGAATCGCGACACCAGGAATCCGACGAGGGCAACGGCTACGCCGGCCACGATGTCTGCCAGGTAGTGGTAACGGCCGATGAGGGAGACGGCCGCGATGCTGGCGGCGATAATGCCGAGCGCCGCACCGGCGACAGGCTCTCGAGCGGTGACAGCCAGCGCGACTGCGACCGCTGTGGCCACGTGTCCACTCGGAAACGTGTTCCACTGCACGCTTCCATGATGCAACACAACCAGGTTGAGGGCCCTCACTTTCGAGACATGCGGCAGCGCAGGGGTGTGACCCAGCCGCGGGGGATGAGTTGCCAGCCGGGGAAGCGGTCCATACGACAATGCGCCCGCCAGGAGCACTGCCGTCCAGTAACGGTCGACCTCTGCTCTAGCGCCCGCGGCGTAGAGAATGCCCAGACCAATCGGGATCAGTGGGTAGCAGAGGAGGTACGAGAGCTCGATGAATTCGAGGGCCACTCGGGGCAGCCTGTCCGCGAGCATCGTCCCTCCGTTCGGCAGCCACCGTCGATCGAGCGAGGCAAGCCAGGCCTCGAACGAGACGTTCGATGAAGTCACGAGGCGGGCAGGCATCCAGTACATCGCCAGCAGGTATGCGGCCGGCGCCCAGTCGCGCACCACCAGGCCAGCGCCGGCTGCAAACCCCGCCACCCACAGGATGATTGCGATCGCCGCGGCCGCCTCGGCGACGATGGCCGCGCGCCGGCCGATCGGCAGCCGAGCGCGGAGGGCGGCCGCCGCGAGATACACGAAGTACGAGACGATGATCCATTCCGACGCGCGCAGCGTCATGTGCGGTGCGTCTCAACGCCACTCCGGCGCGTACTGCTGGTCTCTTTTCCTCCTCTCGACCCTCAGACTGGCGATGAACAGCACGAACACCTCCACGAGCCCGATGCACGCGTAGATCGAGTAGCGCATGAACGCGCTGGGCGCCGGCTGGCACATGAAGCCCTGCTCGAGACACGCGCGGGTGAACTGATCCACCTCGACGTACTCGCGGAAGACCAGCGCCAGTCCCGTGCCGAAGATCAGGGCAGCGCCGAGAAGGTTCCCGAAGATGAACTCATCGCGTCGCCAGAATGGATAGGCGACCAGCACACCGAGCAGCGGAGGCCCAGTCGCCATCAGCCCGATCCATGACCAGTTCAGTCCGTCCATCGGAAGGACGCGCCGACGCGACACGCAACTGCAGGCCGCGCTAGCGGCTCCAGCGTTCGTTGACCCACTGGCCCGCGCGGCGCAGCGCCTCGATGTAGCCGCCCATCTGGAAGTGGCCCACGCCGTCGAGCGCCTCGAATCGAACCTCGCGGCGCAGACTTTCGAGCTGGCGGAAATTGCGCTCCGCCGGCTCGAACGGCACGATCTCGTCGTTGCGGCTGTGGATGATGTAGGTGGGCATCGTGGCGAGACGATCGACCGGCTCGGTGCCGACAGAGGCCGCCATCGGGATCGCGGCAGTGAAGAGATCCGGGTGACGTGACACCATCGACCAGGTGCCGCGGCCGCCCAGGCTGAATCCCGTCACCAGGACCCGTCTGGCGTCGATTGCATGCTCTTTTCGCACCCGTTCGATCAGCGCCATCACACCCGCGTCGGCCGGCGCATCGCTCCACGATCGGGTCGGGCAGTCGGGAGCGACGACGATGGCGCCGAGGTCGCCGAGGGCAGGGATCACAATCTGCCGCGCGAACGCGCTGCCGTAGAAGGCGGTCCGATCGCCGCCCGGATGAAGCGCCAGGATGAGCGGCCGCGCCTCTCCAGGTTTCACCCCTGGAGGGACCGAGATGCCGTAGGTGATCGTGCCGACATCCGGCACCGCCAGCGTGCGGTTCTGCATGCGTCCGATCGCCGGATTTGCCGACTGCCCGAGCAGGGCGGCGAGAAGAAGGAGCTTCATGTTCGAACACCCGTTCCCGCGTCAGGCGCGGGTCCGAAAAGCCCTCAGGGGGCGATGATCTTGAGCTTCGGGAAATACGTGCGGTACCTGCGGGCGTCCCGCGTGACCAGTGTCATCCCGGCGACCGCGGCGTGCGCGCCGATGAAAAAATCTGGCAGCACGTTCGTCCTCGTCCCGCCCCGTCGCCGGTAGCGCTCGAACACCTTGGCGGCGAGAAACGCCGCGTCCCAGGGAACCGGTGCGCGCACGAAGTAGTCGGCCGGCAGCGCCTCGTCGACCGCCTCGATGGCATCGTAGCGCACCGACACTTCTGCGAAGATGACCGGATTGATGGCCAGCGGTCCGCGATTGGCCACCATGGAGAGGACCGCCGCCGACCAGTCGGACCACTCGTCGTCCTCGCTCAGGTAGTCGAACAGCACGTTGGTGTCGACCAGGAACACCGCGTCAGTTACCGCGCGTCAGCGCCATCAGCTGGTCGGTGGTCATGCCGGGCCTGGGCCGGGGCGCCTTCCGCATGGCATCGAGCAGCAACTGCCCGCGCGTCCGTCGTCCGCCCTTGCGGCGGATTCGGACGCTGTCGCCGACGATGTCGAACTCGACCTCGGTGAGGGGGAGCAGGCCGAGCTTCTCGCGAATGTGCTGGGGGATGGTGACCTGGCCCTTGGTTGTCAGACGCACCGCATGCCTCTCTTACTGGTAAGAGTAATACCGACGGCCGAGCCCGTCAACTCTGCAGCCGCCGGATGGGTACGAGTACGGCTACCCATCGAACGGGAGCCGATGACGAATTGTTCTGCCATGCGTGCATCGTGTTGCGCTGGATCACGACGTCGCCCGGCCCGAGCACCGCTTTTCCTTCATCGAGGAGCAGCACGACCTCGCCGCTCAGGATGATGTTGTAGTCGACGGTCCAGGTCCTGTGCCACAGCGGCTTGCCGTCGGGCTTGGTGGGTGGGAGCGTGACGAAGTGAAAGCTGCTGCCGCCAAGCGCCGGCTCGAGCTGCGGAGAATCGGAGGCGTAGAACTCGCGCGAGTCTCCGGCGGGACCGGGGCCGAGCGGATCGCCCCCGCTCGTACGGAAGAGATTGGGGAAGGCCCCGGCCGTCACACGCTCGTCGCTCACGATGTACGACCGGCCGCGGGCGTTGTGGCCGGTAATGAGGCGCCGGACGCCCTGGCGTGCGATGTCGGCCGACGACACCGCGACGGGCTGCTGCGCCGCGGCGGCCAGCTGGCTCAGATCCCCCAGCACGGCCCCTGCGGCCGCGACACCTGCGGAACGGCGAAGCCACTCGCGGCGGGCGACCCGCGCCCGCGTGGGCGGCGAGGGTCGATCGTGGTTTCTCGACATCGGTCCCCTCCCGTTGAAGTCGACCGATTCTACCCCCTCGGGCGGACGTAGGATCCGGCTTCAGCCGGATTCCTTGCGCCCGGTAATCCGGCTTCAGCCCGATTTCGCGTTGATTGGTCCGCCTGACCTCCGAGCGTCGTGCGACGTGCCTCGGCAGAGGCCACGGAACCGAAGGCGCGAAGGCGGCGCTTGAATCAGGCATCGCCAGCGGGTAGTCTTCGCCGTGTGTCGGGATGATTGGAGGATTCCTGTGAGGAACAGAGCCTTTTTCACGGCCGCAAGCGTGATCCTGTCGCTGGCGCTCACCGCGTCGAGTGAGGCACGTGTCGTACGACTGGTGGTGGAGCAGACGCGACCTGTCGCGGAGGGGAAGAGCTTCGGCGAGACTGGCCCATACCAGCGGCTGGATGGAACCGTCTACATCGAAGTCGACCCGCGTGATCCGCTGAACAAGGTCATCGTAAATCTCGACAAGGCGCCGAGAACGCCCAAAGGGCTGGTCGGGTTCTCCTCACCATTCTTCATCCTCAAGCCGGCCGACATGGCGCGCGGCAACCGGAAGCTGTTCTACGGCGTCAACAATCGCGGCAACAAGCTGGACCTCGCGTGGCGGACCATCCTGCCGCAGCCGGGGCCAAACAATAATAATCCGCTCTCCGCCGCCGACTTCGGCGACGGCCTTCTCCTGCGGATGGGCTACAGCTATGTCGACGCCGGGTGGCAGGGCAACGTGGCGCCAGGCAACGATCGTCTCGTTCCGAGCCTGCCCGTCGCCACCGAAGCCGACGGCCGACCGATCGTGGCACGTGTCCGGGTCGAGTACGTCGACGCCGAGGGCTACACGCGTCCGCTCGAGGGTGGGCCCGCCTTCCGCGCCTACGAGACGGCCGACACTGACACAGCGCGATCAACGCTCACGGTTCGGGACAGCGTCGAAGGATCCCGAACGACCGTTGCGGCCAATCGCTGGGCCTTCGGCCGTTGTCAGAACGGGCAGGCGAGCCTCGTCCCGACGCTGACCGACATCTGTGTGTTCGACGGCTTCACGCGCGATCGGATCTACGAGCTGATCTATCCGGCCAGGAACCCGATGGTCATGGGTCTGGGCTACGCCGTCACGCGCGACCTCGCGTCGTTCCTCCGGTATCAGGTCCGTGACGATGCCGGCAATCCCAACCCGCTGGCCCTCGGTCCCTCCGAGGTCGGGATCCGCCGCGCCTACGGGGCGGGCATCTCCTCGACGGGGATGTACATGCGCGACTTCCTCTACCTGGGCTTCAACGAGGACGAGACGCACAGGAAGGTCTTTGATGCCATCCAGATCGCGATCCCGGGGACCCATCGGCTGCTCGCCAACGTCGAGTTCTCCGATCCGAACACCTACTCACGGCAGGATACGTGGCACGATTCGCTGTCCTATTCGTACCCGCCGCTGACGTTCGCGGTGACGATGGATCCGATCTCCGGCATCCGCGACGGCATCCTCAAGCGGCCCGCGACCGACCCGCTGGTCTTCCAGGTCGACTCGGCGAACGAGTTCTGGCAGATGAACGCGTCGTTGAACGTGCACGACGGCCAGGGCAAGCCGGTGCCGATTCCCGACAACGTGCGTTTGTACTTTGCGGCGAGCTTCCAGCACGGCGGCGTGGCCGGCATCCTGTACCCGCCGGGGCAGCCCGGGATGTGCGAGGCGCGCACGCAGGCCAACGGCTGGGCCCCGACGCTTCGCGCGCTCCTGGTTGCGCTCGACGAGTGGGCGGACCGCGGCATAGCGCCGCCGCCGAGCAACTACCCGACGCTGCAGGACGGCACGCTCGTGTCGCTGGCCGAGGCGCGGTCGGCCTTTCCGCCGGTGCCCGGCGCGCGATTTCCGTCCGCGCTCAACGATCTGATCCTTCCCGGCTTCGGTTCCGGGTTCCAGTCAACGGGCGGCCGGGTCACGCAATTTCCTCCCAGCCGCGGCGGGTCCTATCGCCAGTTCGTGCCCCGAACGGATCCCGACGGGCTCGACGTCGGAGGCATCCGATCCGTGGAGGTGGCCGCGCCCATCAGCACGATCACGGGGTGGAACGTGCGCGCGACGGGACGACGGCCGGCGGATCTCTGCGGGTTGAGCGGTTCGTACTTTCCCTTCGCCGCCACGACGGCGGAGCGCGTGGCGAACAAGGACCCGCGGCCCTCGCTCGAGGAGCGGTACGGCAACCGCGCTGGCTTCGTGAAAGCCGTGGAGGAGGCCGCCCACAAGCTCGTGAAGGAGCGTTTTCTGTTGCAGGAGGATGCGGAGAGGTACGTCAAGGCGGCGCAGGATGCCGGGGGGCTCTTTCCCCCGCGGTGAGCCGAGCGCGAGCGCGGCGACCGGCTGCTGCCGTGTCAGCGGCGGGTGACGCGACCACTACCTGGCGGGTCGCCCCCGGACCGTGCTCTCGAGCCCTCGCCCCGACATCATGCGGTGGGAGGGACCGCGGGCGCCGGGAACGAGCTGGCCGTGAAGGCAATCTCCGTCACCGCCTTGATGCTTCGCGCTCCATAGCGGAACGGAATGATCAGCCGCAACGGAGCCCCGTGCTTGGGAGGAAGGGGCGCGTCATTGAGCATCCACGCCAGCAAGACCTGTGGATGCATCATCGTCTTCATGTCTTCCTCGACAAAGTAGCGGTCCGAGCCCACGATACGGCAGTAGGTGGTGAACGGCTGCACCCCCAGCATGCTGGTGAAATCGGAAAACCGCACTCCCGTCCACTTGACAACGCCGCGCGGGTTCGCCGCGCCGCATTGCAGCAGGAAGACGTGCGACCGGATGGGGAGCCGCTCCAGATCCGCAAACGTGAGCGTGCCTGACAGCTTCGCCGTTCCTCGGGCGTCGATCTTGACGCGCATCTTGCGGTAGTCGAATTCGACCGGGGGAGGCTGCCCCTTCGTGTATCGCCAGATGACAGGATCGGAGATTGCGCCTGCCTCCCTGGGTGGGTGCTCCGGCACGGAGCCGTCAGGCAGAAGCGGAAGCGGCGCCGTCTCGCGGGC
>CAZCEL010000010.1:0-24914 GCA_964497175.1 uncultured Bifidobacteriaceae bacterium | reverse complement strand
CTGGTCAGCCGTCACCTCTTCGAACCACTTGGCGGCCCCGCCGAACCCCGCATTGATCTGTATGAGCGTTTCACCCGGCGCAGCGCCGTGCCAGTGGGCGATGTTCGGAGCGGTGTAGTCGCTCGCGCCAACGCCAAGCTCCTGCATCGCCTGGCCGCGCTTCTGGGTCCGCATCCGGCCCTGCTCGACCATCAGCAGCTGCCCGTTGTCGTGGCTGTGCCAGTACGTGCGCGCTCCCGGCTCGAAGCGCCGGCGGGCAATGGTCAGATCCTTGCCCTCCATCGCCGTGGACGTGCCGGTGAAGCGAGGCGCGTTCGCGCCGGCGGGTTGCTGCTGCGCCCGAAGGGTCCAGACCGTCGTCAAGACAAGAACACCTGCGAACCCGGCGACGAGCACGAGTCGATTCATGGCCACACCTCCAGCTTCTATAGCGTAGCTCCGACGTGTCTGACGTGGGACTCCTTTTCGCGGCTCGAGCAACGCCACGTCTCCAGTGAATTGCCGGCGCTCTCTGGCCGGATCATGCCCTGCGACTCCCCCACCTTCGCGGCGCGTCAGGGCCGGTCCCAGCCGCGAGCGGCGCCATCGACCCGACCGGCTCTATCACCAGGCGCTCGACCAGGTCGAAGACCCCCAGGCGGTGATTCCATCGCTCCTCGCTGATCGCGGTCGACGAGGTCGTCACCACGACCAGGTCGAGCGCCGGAATCAGGAAGATGTACTGGCCGCCGAAGCCCCAGGCGTAATACGCCTGGCGGCCGGCCAGCTCCCGCATCCACCAGCCGTAGCCGTAGAAGCGATTGGCTTCGCGCGAGGACTCGACGCGCGGCGTGAGGGCCTCGTCGATCCATGAAGACGGGAGGATCTGACGGCCATTGGCCCGGCCGCGGCTCAGATACAGCTGGCCGAACGCCACCATCTGCTTCGGCGTCAGCAGCATGTCGTTGCCGCCGAAATAGACGCCCTGCGGGTCCTGGGGCCAGCGGGCGAGCGTGAACCCGAGCGGTCCCGCGAGCGTGTCCTGCGCAAACTGCCAGGTACTCGTGCGCGCCGCCCTGGTCACAATCGCCGACAGCAGATGGGAGTTGCCCGTGCTGTAGATCATGTCCGTGCCGGGCGGCCGCAGGAGCGGGCGGTGCAGCGCGTGACGCACCCAGTCGGCGCTGCGCACCCACGCTCCGTAATTACGGCCACTGGTCGACTCCAGCCCGGACCGCATGGTCAGCAGGTCCTCGATGGTGATGTCCTGTCGTCCGGCAGCGCGGGCGCCAGAGAGCAGCTCGGGGAAGAACGCGGTGATCGGCTGGCGGACACCGGCGATCAGGCCGCGGTCGATGGCAATCCCGACGAGCGTCGCGATGATGCTCTTGGAGGCGGACTTGATGTTGGAAGGTCGTGCCGGTCGGGCGCCGTTGAAATAGCGCTCGAGGACCAGCTCGCCTCGCCAGCTCACGAGCAGGCTGTGAAGCCGCGACAGCCGGGAGGCGGCCTCAGCGGCCTGCGCGAGAGTGGGCATCGAAGGCCCAGCGGTGGAGGCGGCATCGAGCGAGCGCGACTCTCCGGCCACGCCGACGCAGAGGCACACGGCGAGCAGGCTTCCGCCGAGGATTGCCCGGAGTCGTCTGCACCACATCGTCGCCGATTCTAACAGCCCGCCCCTCGGTCAGGCTCACGATCACGGGGTACCGGACAACCGAGTCTTCGCTTCCGTGTCAGCGGGGCGCTGGTCACTCGTGCGATAGCGCGGAAACGGGTTATGCTCCGCGCATGGCGTGCTCACACTGCTCGCTCCTCGTCCTCACGATGGCCTGCCTCGTCGCCGCTGCCTGCACGGGGGGCACCAGCACACCGCCGTCGGCGCCGGACTTCAAGGGCATGGCCGCGGCCCTCAAGACCGAGCTGGTCGAGCGGCACGGGGAGTCTCAGCGGGCGCGTGTCGAGCGGGGCATCGACCAGGTTGCGGCGCTGTGGCGTAAGCAAGACGGGGATCTCGCGGCGTTCGTGCGCGAGCACTTCCTGGCGGACCCCAAGGAGCTCGACGCGATGTTCGCGCGCTTCGAGGCCAACTTCGAGCAGCTCGATGGCCATCTCGTCGAGATCGGCCGCGAGATGCGCCGCGCCTCGGATCTCGACTCCGGTCCGCTGCTCAAGGTCGATCCGCTCTTTGCCGGCTACGATCCGTCGGCTCACACGATCGAGGACCTCTTCACGAACAAGCTCGGCTTCATCGTCCTTCTCAACTTCCCTCTCAGGTCGCTCGAGGAGAAGCTCGACGAGGGCAAAACGTACAGCCGCCACGAGTGGGCCGAGGTCAGGCTGGCGGGCCGCTTCGCACGACGAGTGCCTCCCGAAATCAATCAGGAGATTGCGGCGGCGGGCACGGCCGCCGAGCTGTACATTGCCGAGTACAACATCTGGATGCATCACCTGCTCGACCAGCAGGGGAGGCGGATCTTTCCCAAGGGCCTGCGGCTGCTGTCGCACTGGAACCTTCGCGACGAGCTCAAGGCCGACTACGCGGACCGCGCGGACGGTCTGACCAAGCAGCGCATGATCGCCCGGGTGATGGAACGGATCGTCACGCAGACGATCCCGCAGGTCGTCATCGACAATCCCGCGGTCGACTGGAATCCCTTCACGAACCAGGTGACGGCCTCGCCGGCCGCCGAGATCGAGGACAACGCCCCGAAGCGCTCTGCCTCGATCGATCCGGCCGCGGAAGCCGACGTGCGCTACGGCAGGCTGCGCGGGAACTTCCTGGCCGCACGCCGCGCCGATCCGTACTCCCCGTCGGCGCCGACCGAGATCGCCCGCGCGTTCGACATGGGCGCCGAGACGCCCGAGGAACGGGTGAAGGCACTGCTCACCGAGGTGCTCTCCTCGCCGCTGGTCGGCAAGGTGGCCGCGATGGTGCAGGAGAAGCTGGGCCGGCCCCTCGAGCCGCACGACATCTGGTACAACGGCTTCGTCGCGCGCGGGCGGATTCCCGAAGCCGAGCTCGACGCGCGGAGCCGAGCGCGCTACCCGACCGCGGAGGCCTTTGCGCGCGACATGCCTCGGATCCTCAAGGAGCTGGGATTCTCCGACGAGCGTGCGCGGTACCTGGCCGCCCGCATTCTCGTCGATCCGGCACGCGGCTCCGGGCACGCCATGGGCGCCGGGCGCCGGGGCGACTTCCCGCGCCTGCGCACGCGGATCGAGCGCGACGGCATGAACTACAAGGGCTACAACATCGCCATCCACGAGTTCGGTCACAACGTGGAGCAGGTCTTCTCGCTCTACGACGTCGATCACACGCTGCTCGCGGGCGTCCCCAACACGGCCTTCACCGAGGCGCTGGCGTTCGTGTTCCAGGCCCGGGACCTCGAGCTGCTCGGCTTTCCCAAGCCCGACGCGGCCAGCGAGCGGCTGCGCGTGCTGAACGACTTCTGGCAGACGTGGGAGATTGCCGGCGTCGCGCTGGTCGACATCGCCGTGTGGCACTGGATGTACGAGCATCCGGACGCGAGCCCGCGGGAGCTCCGGGACGCCACCATGCGCATCGCTCGCGAGACGTGGAACCAGTACTATGCGCCGGTGCTGGGCGGCAAGGATTCGCTGCTGCTCGGCATCTATTCCCACATGATCGATTCGCCGCTGTACCTTTTCAACTACCCGCTGGGGCATCTGATCGCCTTCCAGATCGAGGAACACATCAGGAAGGCCGGTACGATCGGGCCCGAGTTCGAGCGCATGACGAAGTTCGGCGCGGTGACGCCGGACTTGTGGATGGAGCGCGCGACGGGCGCGCCCGTCAGCGCGCGTCCGCTCCTGCAGGCGACCGAGGCTGCGGTCCGGCAGTGACGGGCCGGGGCCACGCTGGGGGCTCTCGGTCGGGCAGCTCGCACCATGCAGGTCCGGATAGCGCTCCCTGCCGGCTCGTCGGCGGCGATCGATCACCTTCCTCGAAACGGAATCGGGAGTGAGATTCGACGTTGTCGGCGAGATCGAACAGTGAGACCATCGCGGCCGGTCCGAGCGTCAAGGTTCGGAAGTTTCTTCGGCAGACCTATGGTCGCGGGCGACGGCGGAAGCGAAAAGGCATCGGGACTGTCCGGCTCCCAAATGGAAATCTCGCTCGGGTCGAGCTACATTGGTACGAAGCCCACGGCATCGGGAAACGGGACATGAAGATCAAGAAATACCTGGACGAATCATGAAACGTGTGACGAAGCGACTCGCAGTGTGTCTCAAGAACACTGGGAACGAAGCCTCACTGATTCTCGGCAAGATCTATCGAGTGGTGCCCGATGCTCGAGCGGCTAAGGACGACCTAGTGCGGATCATCGACGAGAGCGGGGAGGATTACCTCTTCCACAAGAGTCAGTTTGCCTTCGTCGATTTTCCTGAGGCTGTGCGAAAGAAGATTCTCGCACTTCAACGGGCCAGCTGACACTGCATGCATCCGACGGCGCCCTGAATCATGAGGCGAGCCGCGAGTGATGCGTTGCCACGCCATAGGGTTTGGGCCTGCGAGCTTGCCACCCAGTATCCTCAGCCCCGATTGCGCGAGACCGTATCGGGGCTCCGGCACGACGTCGACGGGCATGTCCGCAAGGCGGCGGTTCTAGCGTGTGAGAGTGACGACGGCGCGGTCTCCCAAAGGGACGAGGCTGACGAGCGCTGAGCGTATTGAACGCTCGCAGCTTATCCCGGCGCTAGCCGGATCAGATGAATCTCCACAGGGCAGAATTGCCTGACGATCGGCAACTGGCCAAGCAAGGCGAGCCCCTGGAGCGAATTGCCCCGCTGGAGTGAACGTCATGGACTACCACGTCGTCGAGGCCCGGTACGTTGGCGGGCACATCGTGTGGTTTCGCTTTCGGGACGGCACGGCTGGCGAACTCGCTCGAGGACGGTCTCGTCGCGAATTCCGGGCAGGCCACCATGTTCTCGCAACTGGTCATCGTGAATGGCATCGACCATCAGACGGGCGAGCCATAATAGTGCTACTGCGAGGAGATGAGGCGTGATCCTGAGCTGGATCGGACGGCTCCGCTCGCGGAAGAACGTCCCCACGTCGTTTCCGCAGGCCTGGCACCGTCACCTCGAGAGGAACGTGCGCCACTACAAGCTGCTCTCAGAGTCGGAGCAGCAGCACCTGCGCGACAGGATGCGCGTCTTCATCGCCGAGAAGTCGTGGGAGGGCTGCGGCGGCCTGGAAATGACCGACGAGATCAGGGTGACCATCGCGGCACAGGCGTGCCTGATGGTCCTCGGCTTCCCCGGCTACTGCTTCGACAAGGTCCGCTCCATCCTGGTCTACCCCGGGGCCTACATGGTGCCGGGACCACATGGCGCCGGTCGCGGTCCGGTGCAGGACGGTCCGCTGCCTGCCGTCGGGCTGGCCTCGCCTGCAGGCACGGTCGTTCTCTCGTGGGAGGAGGCCCTCGAGGGGGCGCGGAGCGCGACTGACGGACGCAATGTCGTTTTCCATGAGTTTGCGCACCAGCTCGACATGCTCGATGGGGATGTGGGCGGAATGCCGCCGCTCCCGAATCGAGCGATCGAGCGGCGGTGGCACGAAGTCATGGCGGAGGAGTTCGCCCGACTCGAGGACGATGCCCATCACGGACGCGTGACGCTGCTCGATCAGTACGGCGCATCGAACGAGGCGGAGTTCTTCGCGGTGGCCACCGAGTGCTTCTTCGAGCGACCCCGCGAGATGGCTCGAGCGCACCCGGAGCTGTTCGAGATCCTGCGCCTGTTCTACGGCCGCGCACAGTGAGCAGGTCTGCGGTCGCCGGGTGACCTTCGTTACGCGGGATGAGCGAGGTCTACTTGGCCACCACACTCAACCGCCTGCTGCCGATCTCCTCGGCGCCACGCGACACGCGAATCGTCACGTTCCACGTGCCGCCCATCGACAACCGGCCCGTCCCGCTGTACCGGCCGGCTCCCGCATGCGTCAGCGTCGCCTCGCTGCGCATCGCCGGCATGTTCATCGACGGCATCGCCGGCATCGAAAACTCGACCGCGACCGTCGCGTCGGTCACGGGCGCGCCGTCGGGTCCGCGAACGGTCACTTCCAGGGCGTTCTCACCCATCGCGGGCGGGCTGGGCTCGCTGCGATACTCGATCGTCAGCCCGCCGCTCGTCGCCCCTGACCCGGCCGTCGTCCCGGTATTTCCATCGCTCTCGCCCGACCCACACGCGGCGGCCGCCAGACAGACGGCGACCAGCACGCCGCGCCACACCAGGGACCACGAACCAAGGACGGACCAGGTACCAAGGACAGACCAAGGCCCAAGGCCCAAGGACCAAGGCCTGGTCGTCGCCCTCACGATTCCCCCCCAGCCGTTCCCGCCACCGCGCGCGGCGGGAACCATGCCGGCCAGCGCCGGCGGACGTCGTCCGCCATCGCGAAGAGGCACGGAATCAGAAACAGCACGTAGACCGTCGAGCTGATCATGCCGCCGAAGGTCGGCGTGGCGATCGGCTTGGTGATGTCCATGCCCGATCCGGTGGAGAACATGATCGGCAGCAGGCCGAGCACGGTCGTCGCCACGGTCATCAGCTTGGGCCGCAGCCGGGCCACGGACCCCTCGACGACGGCATCCATGTAGGGCTGTGCGGCGGTCCGGTGGGCCAGCGCCTCGCGGATGAACTCGATCATGATGATGCCGGTCTGGATGGCCACCGCAAACAGCGACACATACCCGATGATGACGGCGGTCGTCATGGCATAGCCCAGCCACCACTGCAGGAAGATGCCGCCGACCAGGGCGAAGGGCGCCGACAGCATGATGAGCGCGGTGTCGGGAAGAGAGCGGAACGCCATCCACAGCAGCGCGAACATGATGGCAATCGTCACCGGAACGACGAGGCGCAGCCTCGAGCGGGCGTCCTCGTCGTACTGATAGAGACCCGTCCACTCGATCGAATAGCCGGGGGGCATCGCCAGGTTGGTTCCGAGATGGGCGCGGGCGCGCTCGACGTACTCGGGCGCCGTCACGCCGCGCAGGTACACGTAGATGAAGCCAGCCAGCTCGCCGTTGTCGTTGCGGATCATCTCCGGCTCCAGGCGAACCGTCACGTCGGCGATGTCGCCGAGGGGCACCGACCGCCCATCGCCGGTGACGACGGGCGTGATCTTCACCTTGTCCAGCGTGTCGATGTACTCGGGCGAATACTGGACGGCCAGCGGGACGACCGTCTTGTCGGCCTGTCTGATGCCGACCAGGTTGTCGCCGCCGATCGCGAACCGGACGGTGGCCATGGCCTCGTCGACCGTGACACCGCGGCTCGCCATCCGCTCGAGGTCCACCCGGGCGTCCACGAAGTAGCCCTGCGAGATGCGCTCTGCAATCACGGACTCGGTTCCAGGGAAGGTCCTGAGCAGCTCCTCGATGCGCTGGGCGACGTCCTGCACCACGTGAAGGTCCGCCCCCTTCACCTTGATGCCGACAGGCGTCTGGATGCCCGTGTCCTGCATCATGACGCGGGCGTTGATCGGCTGCGTCCAGCTGTTGACGTAGCCGACCACCTGCATGGCGTCGTTCATCTCGGCGACGAGCCGGTCTTTGGTCATGCCCGGACGCCACTCGGATCGCGGCTTCAGCATCACCGTCGTCTCGATCATCTCGACCGGGGCGGGATCGGTGGACGTGTCGGCCCGCCCGAGCTTTCCGAAGACACGCTCGACCTCGGGGAACGCCTTCAGCTTTCTGTCCATCTGCTGAAGGATCCACCCGGCCTCTCGCGACGGCAGCCCCGGCAGCGTCGTTGGCATGTAGAGAATCGAGCCTTCCTCCATCTCCGGCATGTAGTCCTTCTGGAAGCCGCTCATCACGACAGTGCCGGCAATCAGCAGTGCCAGGCTCGCAGCCACAAACGGGTATCGAAACCGGATGGCTCCAGTCAGCACCGTGCGGTACATGCGCACGAAGGCCCCCTCGCGACGGGCGACCTCGCCCGTGCCATCGCGCGCGAACACCCAGGCCACGACCGCCGGAAGAAAGAAGAGCGTCAGCAGCGTGGAAAACGCCATCGCGAACGTCTTGGTGTACGCCAGCGGGTTGAACAGCCGGCCCTCGCGCTCGCCAAGGAAGAAGATCGGCAGAAACGACGTCACGATGATCAGCATCGAGAACAGGAGCGGCCTCGTCATCGTCGCCGTCGCCCTGATGATGATCCGCATCCGATCGGCAGCGCTGACGGCGGGGGTCCGGGCCAGCGTCGCGGTGCAGTTTTCGACAATCACAATGGTGGCGTCGGCCATCTCTCCGATGGCAATCGCCAGGCCGGCCAGGGAGAACAGGTTGACCGTCTGGCCGAAGGCGGCGAGCGGCAGCGCGGTGAACATCGTGCCGAGGAGCAGCACGCACACGGGCGCCACGGCCGCGCGCACATTTCGCAGCGCCACCGCTATGACGAGAATCACGACGAACAGCTCGTACCCGAGCGCCTGACCGAAGTTCCTGAGCGTCTCCCAGATGAGCGACGAACGGTTGTAGGTGGGAACGATCTCGACGCCTTCCGGGAGCGAGGATCTGAGCGTTTCGAGCCGATCGAGCAGCGTCCTGGTGACGGCGAGCACGTTCCGGCCCTGCTCCATGACCGCGATGCCGCCGACGACCTCGCCGGCGCCGTCGAGATCGGCGATGCCGCGGCGCAGGTCGTACCCGACCTGCAGGTAGCCCACGTCCTTCAGGTGAACGATCTCGCCGCTGGTGTCGCGGCCCAGGACGAGCAGCTCGAGCTGGTCCAGGTTGGCGGCGTCGACGCCGCCCCGAAGCTGGTACTCGCGGCCGGTCACCTCGATCGTGCGGCCGCCGGCCTCCTGAAACGCCCCGCGGAGAGACGCGAGCACCTGGCTGAGGGCGATGCCGCGCGCGCTGAGCAGCGGCGGAAACAGCTTCACCTGGTACTGCTTCTCGAGGCCGCCGATCGAGGCCACCTCGGCGACGCCAGGCGCCGACTGCAGCGCGGGCTTGATGCGGCTGTCGTTGAGCAGGCGCAGGTCGCGGAGATCGCGCGTGCCCTGGCGGTCCACGAGCGCATACTGAAAAATCCAGCCCACGCTGCTGGCGTTGGGACCGACCGTCACCTGGGCATCCAAGGGCAGCTGGCCGCGGAGGGCGCCCAGGCGGTCCGTCACGTGCTGCCTGACGGCCGCACGCCGCGACGGGTCCTGCAGGATGACGTAGATGAACGAGTACCCCATGTGCGAGGTACCGCGGATCGACTGAATGTCGGGAGATCCGGCGAGCGCCCGGATGACGGGCTCGGTGATCTCGGCCTCAATCACCTGGGGGCTGCGGGGCCACTTCGCGTAGACGACGACCTGTGGATCGGAGATGTCGGGGATGGCATCCAGGGCGGCGGTTCGCAGGGCATAGACACTCACGGCCGCCAGCAGCGCCACCAGGCTCCACACGAGCCACCTGAAGCGGATGACGCGCTCGATGACCGCGGCAATCATGGGTCCTACGAGCCCTTCAGCTTGTGCTCGGCGTCAATGAAGAAGCTGCCGAGCGTCACCACCTGCTCGCCTGGCTTCAGGCCGCCGAGGATCTGCGTGTACAACTCGCCCTGGACGCCGGCCTGGATCGCCCTCGGTGCGTAGACGCCCTCTCCCGCCGGCACGTACACCACGCGCGTGTCGCCCGACTCGATGATGGCCTCGTTGGGGACCGACAGGAATTCCCCCTGCTCGGTCACGATCTCCAGCACGTATCTGACCGTGCCCCCGCGTCCGGGTCCGACGAGCGTCACCGCGACCCGCACCCTGTCCCGCTCGGGCACGACTGCCGACACGCGGGCCTGATACATCGACGAGCGTGATTCCGGCGGAAACGCGCGCACGCGCTGGCCGACCTTGACGCGCGCGCCGTCGGAGGGCGACAGCACACTGGTGATCGTCCTGCCCGTGCCGTCCGCAACGCCTGCAGCTCGAACCCAGATCTGGATGGGCCGGACGGCGGCCTCGGACACGGTCAGCGTGAGCTCGGCCGCCTGCGATCCGGTGACGGTAGTGGTCCGGTTCGGTGTGGGGCGCGTATGCTCGCGCACGCCCTGCGCGTGACCTGTCGCGGCAAGGGCCAGGGCCACGAGCGGCACGAGGCCGGCTGCCCTCAGCACCCGCGCACCGTCCACCCGCGGCATTCGATGCCCCTTCCGGCCGTCATGACGGATGCCTCCGAACGGTCCGCTGAGCGATCGTCTCAGTCGAGAATGTCGCGTGGGATCTGGCACTGTCGGATTGAGACCTGGCACCCGCGCGCGGAGCCGCCGAAACCGATCAGTGACAGTAATTGTCCTTGCTGTCCATGACGTGCGTGCCCCACGGAAAGAGGCCGACGTTGCCGACGCGTTCGATCGCGTGCGTCCGCGCATCGATGATGACGACCTGGTGATTGGTCGATTCGGCAAGGTAGATCTTCTCTTCGGCAGTATCGGTCGTGGCCGTCTCGAGCTGGATGTTGGTCCCGATCTTCAGGCGTCCGGCAGGCTTCAGGCTCTGCATGTCGTACACGTAGACGAAGCCGCTCGTCGAGCTGATGACGAACGCCTTGCCCGCCGCGAAGTTGACGCCCGTCATGTCGGGTCCGGCCTCGAGCGTGGCGGCCACCCTGTTCGAGCGCGTGTCGATCACCGAGATGGTCTCGTCGCCGTTGTTGACGGTCACGGCGTACCTGCCGTCGTGGCTCATATAGGCGCGCCAGGGATCGGCGCCCACGCGGATCACTTTGACGACACGATCCTCCCGGGTGTCGATGACGCTTACCACGCCAAGGTCGCTGTCGGCCGCATAGAGCCACCGGCCGTCGTTGCTGATGCTGGCGTTCGAGATCCCCTTGATCTCACCCAGGTACTTCGCCGGATCGAGCTTCGCAATCCCCGGCACCTCGGCCACCTGGATCTTCTTCAGGAGCTCATGGCGCCGCACGTCGATCACGCCAATCCAGTGCGCTCCGTAATTACCCACGTAGGCCTTCGAACCGTCGGACGTGAAGGTGACGTTCAGCGGCTCGGCAAACCCGGGAATCGTCTTGATCCGGCTGAGCGACTGCATGTCGATCACGGAGATCGAATCCCCGTCTGGATTGCCCTGGTAGTACCAGCGGCCGTCGGGCGAGAAGGCGAGGTGCTCGGGCGCGATGTCGACCGGGATCGTCTTCACGAGCTGCAGCGTGCGCGTGTCGATGATGTAGGCCTTGTTGGCGCGTGTGCCCCCGGTGACGACGTAGCGGCCGTCGGGCGACATCATGACCATGTGGGGGTTCACGTTGTTCCCTAGAAACACTTTGCCCACGAGCTTCCGGCTCTTGATGTCCATGAACGCGATGTCGTTCGAGTCGCGGTTCACGATCAAGACGACGGACGCCGGGTCGGTGATCTTGACCTCCTGCGCCCGCAACCACAGACCGGAGAACGTGAGGGACACGGCGGCGATCGCTGCGAGAGTTCCCCTACGCCTGAAACGCCTGCCTGCGTTGAACATGACTCCTCGCATGGAAGTGAACCGTCAGAACGCTGCCTGCAGGCGGACGCCCGGCAGCAGGTACCCGAACTCCCCGGCGCCCTCGCCTGCCAGCACGTGTGTCAGGTGGAGCGAAAGACGAAGCTTCTCGGTCAGGTGGAAGTTGTAGTACCCCTCCGCCAGCTTCTCGCTGCCGCCGGAGGCGAGCTTCATCTGCGCGTAGCCAATCCCCCAGCTGTCCTGCGGGTTGAAGATGAGTCCCGTCCGAAACCCCACGCCGGCACTGTAGAAGTGATCGCGTCCTTCGTCAACCTCCTGGGTGCCGTAGCGCCCGAAGAGGGTCACCGCCGGCGTGATCTTCTGGTCGAGGCTGACGCCGACGGCTTTGCTGATGGTCCCCGACGTATTGTCGGTCCGAAACCACAGGCGGTAGTTCCCCTCAGGCAGGCCGAGCGGCGTCATCGTGTAGCCGGCTTCGGTCAGCGTGAAGATCGAGTCCGAAAGATTCGCGGCGTCAGTGTTGCTCTGCTGAAGCCCGAACCTGAGCCGGATGCCCGTCTTCGCGTCGAACTCGGCTGCCACGCCGGTGCCGTTGACGGCCAGCCCCAGCATCTGGTTGTTGACGAGCGCGTCGCTCAGAAACTGCGTGCTCTCGTCGTTGGCCGCGGCGTTCTGGTCGAAGTAGTTCGTCAGGTCGAGCCGCCCGGCGCTGAGCGCGAGGCGCTGCCCGAAGAGCTCGGTCCGCAGCCACGCCTCGCGCAGATTCAACTCGTTCTGTCGCACCAGGCGGGCCGTGTAGCCGTTGAGCAGCGTGAGCGACGGGATCTCCGCGTCGGGCGGCGATCCACTCAGGCCGACGATGTCGGCGAAGAACATGGTGTACTGGGCGAGACCCGCGGTGAAGAACAGATCGGCCGACGCCAGCTGGTAGGCGTTGCCCCCTACCTGGCTTGCAGGGCCCCTGGTCCTGCGTGATGCCTGCGTCGCGATCGCCGCGTCGACGCCGAGCCTGACACTCCTGTTCTCCGCGTCCTCGAGCGCCTCCTCGATCTTCTCGTTGATGGTCTGCCGGCGGTACACGCGTTCCCGCTGGTAGGTGACGGCCCGCCTGGCGCCCGGAGCCGGCGTGTCGTGTTCGCTCCCGCTTTCGTCCACGAAGACCTCGACGCGCCTGACACGCGTCTCGGGCTCCGACAGCACGGCCGTGGACTCCAGGTCGCTGATGCGCTGCTCGAGCGCGGCGATGCGTTCGAGGAGCGCCTGACGGTCGGCCTCGGCCGCCTGCAGGGCGCCGGTCTGGGCCAGGCTGATATCGAGGGTCAGCGTGCGATCGGCGGCCACCTCCACTCCACTCTGCCGGTAGAGGGTAACTCCCGCCGAGGCGATCGAGAGCGTGACCTTCCCGACGGGCAAGGCGGCGAAGGCGTAGCGGCCCCGATCGTCGGTCGTCGCCGTGAACTGTGCGCCGTTGTCCGCGTGCGTCGCCGTGATGGTGACGCCGGGGGCGGGTGCGCCCGCCCCGCCTGTCACGGTGCCCGACACTGCGCCGCGATGGTCGGTCATGTGCGGCTGGCCGGGTGGGGCCTGCGGAGGCTGCGCGAGTGCGGCGGCCGCGGCCAGCAGGACGAAGGCGAGCGACAGGGCGGCAGATCGAGCCATCCTGTCTATGCTGTCGGGATCCGGAGCGGCCGTACCTGAAGACTTCCTGAAGATTTCGGCCTGGACTCGGACGGTGGAGCGTGCCTCCGCAGAGAAGTGCTCGACGCCGGGCGCGCGAAAGTACGTGTCGCCGCTTCCGCACGCCACTTCGTCGGGAGGGCCACGATAGAGTTTCTGCCGCGATGATCCGTGCTGGCGAACCCTTTGAGGCGGCGCCCTACTGCTGCTACCCTGTCTTCGGCTGACCCGACCATCGGTCCACAATGTCCCTAACTGGCGGCACGCGGCTGGGGTCCTACGAGATCCTCGGCGCCATCGGCGCGGGCGGAATGGGCGAGGTGTATCGCGCGCGAGACACCAGACTCGGGCGCGAGGTCGCCATCAAGGTGCTGCCGGCGGCGTTCACGAGCGACCCGGATCGGCTGGCGCGCTTCGAGCGCGAGGCGCGCGTGCTCGCCACCCTGAATCATGCCAACATCGGGGCGATCTACGGCGTCGAGGACGCAGCACTCCCGGCAGGCCCCCGCGTCCGGGCGCTGGTGCTGGAGCTCATCGAGGGCGAGACGCTCGCCGACCGGCTGGCGCGGGCGCGGAACACGGCACGCTCAGGACCGGTCCTGCCCCTCAGCGAGATCCTGACAATCGGCCGCCAACTCGCCGACGCACTCGACGCCGCGCACGAGAAGGGCATCGTGCATCGCGACCTCAAGCCGGCCAACATCAAGATCACGCCGCAGGGCGTGCTCAAGGTGCTCGACTTCGGCCTGGCCAAGGCCGGAGGCGAGGGCGCGGTGCCCGCGGACCTCTCACATTCCCCGACATTGACTGCGGGCGGGACGCTCGAAGGCGCGATCCTGGGCACGGCCGCCTACATGAGCCCCGAACAGGCGCGCGGCCAGGCCGTCGACAAGCGAACGGACATCTGGGCGTTCGGCTGCGTCCTCTTCGAGATGATGACCGGCCGTTCGCCCTTCGCCGGCCCGACGCTGATCGACACGCTCGCGGCGATCGTGGAGCGGCCGCCGGACTGGAAGGCCGTACCACCGTCCACACCGGCGCATCTGGTCCGCGTGCTGCGCCGCTGCCTGGAGAAGGATCCGCGGGAGCGGGTGCGCGACATCGGCGACGTGCGTGTCGAACTGAGCGATGCCGCCGCCACTCCAGGCGAGCCGGCACCCGTGACCCGCGCGCCAACGCGCGCCAGTGCCAGACCCGTGTGGCTTGCCGCGGCTGTGGTTGTGACGCTCGCAGCCGCGGCGGCCGGGCTGTTCGGTCTCATCGGGCTGTCGCGTCCGACCGAGGTCCCGTGGCAGAACCCGCTTGCGAACGCGCGTTTCACGCGCTACACCGACTTCGAAGGCTCGGAGCTCGACGCGGCGATTTCTCCCGACGGCCAGTTCATCGTCTTTCTGTCGAACCGGTCAGGGCCGTACGACGCCTGGCTCAGCCAGGTTGGCAGCGGCGAGTTCATCAACGTCAGCAGCGGCCGCGTCGAGGCTCTGCTCAATGACGAGGTTCGCAACGTCGGGCTGTCCCCGGACGGCCAGATCTGGCTTCGCCGGGACCGGACCGATTCGCTCGGGCAGCGGGCCGCGAACGGCACGTTGATCACACCAGTGATCGGCGGGGAGCTGCGCCCGCTGCTGGAGCGGGGAATCAATCCCGTCTGGTCACCGGACGGCAGCCGTCTGCTGTACCACGAGCCTGCTCCCGGCGATCCCATCTTCGTCGCGGATCGAAACGCCAGGAACCCGAGCCGGATCTACGTCGCGCAGCCGGGCATCCATTGTCACTACCTGACCTGGTCGCCCGACGGACAGTACATCTACTTCGTGTACGGCGTTCCTCCGAGCGAGATGGACATCTGGCGGGTGGGGGCAACCGGAGGGACGCCCGAGCGCATGACGTCCCACAACAGCAGCGTCGCGTACCCCGTGTTCATCGACGGGGGGACCCTGCTGTATCGAGCCACCGACGACGACGGAGCGGGTCCGTGGCTGTACGCGCTCGACGTGGAGCGGCGCGCCTCGCATCGGGTGAGCCTGGGCGTGGAGCAGTACCTGTCGATCGCGGCATCCGCCGACGGCCGGCGCCTGGTCGCCACGGTGTCGAATCCTGCCGGCGGGCTCTGGTCGGCGCCCGTCACCGCCGGGCGCGTGAGTGAGAAATCGACCGAACGTGTGGCGGTTCCCTCGGTCGCGGCGCTGTCACCCCGGCTCGCTCCGGGGTATCTGTTGTATCTGTCGTCGAAGGAAGGCGCGCGGGGACTGTGGCGATTCGAGGCTGGCAAGGCGACTGAAATCTGGAAGCCGACCGCAGGGGCCTTGCTGGTCCCTCCGTCCATCTCCTCGGACGGATCCCGGCTGGCGCTCGCCGCGCGGGTCGGGGGCCGCGGCCGGATGCACGTCATGAACGCAGATGGCACCGCCGTCGGTGCGCTGGCCGACTCGATCGACGTCCGTGACGCGCCCGCGTGGGCCCCCGATGGGAAATGGCTCGTCGCGGCGGCAAGCGAAGGGCTGGTCAAAGTGCCGATCGATGGAGGCGCGCCGGTTCGGCTCGTGGACGGCCTGGTCCGGCTTCCGGTCTGGGCGCCCGACGGTCGATTCATCCTGTATTCAGAGGCCCTGCAGGGGCCGGGGTACACCGTGAAGGCTGTGTCCCCAGAGGGCGCATCGGTGCCCATCCCTCCGCTGTGGGTTCGCCGGGGCGGGGATCGCTACCGCCTGCTGCCCGACAGCCGGCGGGTCGTCTACATCGCAGGCGATTACGGCCGCCAGGACTTCTGGCTGCTCGACCTCGAGAGCGGCGAGCGCCGGCAGCTCACCGATCTGCAGCCCGGCTTCTCGATCAAGGGTTTCGACGTGACGCCCGACGGCCGGCAGATCGTGTTCGACCGCGTGCGCGAGAACTCGGACGTCGTGCTGATCGATCTGCCACGAAGCCCTGAGTGAGGACGGGAAGCGAGCAGGGGCGTGTCCGTGCGCCCCCTGGCACGCCGAAGGCCTGGGGCATCCCGGCCAGGGACGCGGAGGCAGGATGAGGCGTCAGATAGGGCGGTGGTGTTCAGGGAGAAGTGGAGGCAGCAATGGCTAGATGGTGTGCTCTCGCAGTACTGCTGGCGTTCGCGGCCACGACGACCCAGGCGCAGGACGCCCGAGCGGTCCTCAAAGCCGCATCGGCGGCCATGGGCGCCGCCAGCCTCAAGTCGATTCAGTACTCCGGCGTTGGCTGGAACGCGGCCGTCGGCCAGAGCTTCGGCCCCGACGAGGACTGGCCCCGCTTCGATGTCACGAGCTACGCGCGGACAATCGACTACGAGGCGCGGTCGTCGAGAGAAGAGCTGACGCGGCGGCAGGGAAACTACCCGCCCCGCGGTGGCGGCGGCACCCCGATTCAAGGCGAACAGCGGCAGATAGCAATCGTCAGCGGCAGCTACGCATGGAACGTCCAAGGGAGCAACACGAACCCCGCGCCGGGAGCGGCCGAGGCCCGCCAGCTCGACATCTGGCTGTCCCCGCACGGCTTTCTCCGCGCGGCCGAGCAAGCCGCCAACCCGACGGCGGTCTCACTGATGCTGGAGGGACGGCGCATGACCATCGTGTCGTTCGTGGTCATGGGCAAGTACCGCGTCAACGGCACGATCACCGATCAGAACCTGGTCGAGCGGGTTCAGACGTGGGTGGCGAACCCCGTCTTCGGAGACATGGTGTACGAACACCGGTACACGGACTACAAGGACTTCGGCGGCATCAAGTTTCCCACCGTGCTCCATTCACACCAGGGAGATCCGCGGCTCAACCCGGGGCACAACTGGATGGAGGTGAGGGTGAGCACCGTTCAGCCGAACGCGGCCGTGCCCGCACTCACGGTACCCGACGCGGTGCGTACGGCCAGCGTGCCCGCCGTGCGGGTGGAGTCGCGGCCGCTGGCAAACGGCGTGTGGCTCGTCGGCGGCGGCTCGCACAACAGTGTCGCCGTGGAGTTCCGTGACTTCGTGGCGGTCGTGGAGGCCCCGCAGAACGAGGCGCGCTCGATTGCGGTGATCGGCGAAGTGCGCCGGCTCGTGCCCAGCAAGCCGATTCGCTACGTGGTGAATACGCACCACCATTTCGATCATTCCGGCGGCCTGCGCACCTTCGTCGCCGAGAGCGCGACGCTCGTCACGCACCAGAGGAACCGCGAGTTCTACGAACTGGTGCTGCTGTCGTCCGCGCCGAGGACGATCGAGCCCGACAGGTTCTCGTCGCTCTATCCCTGGTTTGCCGGCAACCGCGTGCCGGCCATCGAGACCGTCAATCAGAAGTACGTGCTGAGCGACGGTGTCCGGACGTTGGACCTCTACCCGGTGCAGGGCCTCGCCCACAACGACAACATGCTGATCGCGTATCTGCCGACGGAGCGGATACTGGTCAACGCCGACTTGTACTCCCCGCCGGCGCCGGGTGCACAGCCGCCGCCCGTCACGCCGAGCATGACGACGCTGCGCCAGAACATCCAGCGGCTGAACTTGAACGTCGCGCAGCACGTGCCCATCCACGGCGCGCCGGGCACGCACGACGAGTTCCTGAAGATCGCGGGCAGACCGACGGGGAACTGAACTGGGCAGCGGTCAGCAGTCAGCGGTCAGCACTCAGCGGTCAGCACTCAGCGCGATTGACAGGCTGAGAGCCGATCGCTGAGAGCTGACAGCTACGAGATCGCCCTATCGCTTCGCGGCCGCTTCCATCTCCTCCTTGCGGTGTCCCGCGAGGATGTTCGGCAAGCCGTAGTTGCCCTCGTGGCACGCGTACTCGTAGAGCGGACCCTTGACCTTGCTCATCGGGATCGACGCCGTCCAGGACTTCGTGTACCACGCCGGATCGTCCACCGTGAACTGGTAGTCCATCCGATCGGGACCGAGGCGTGTGAAGCGCTCGATGATCTTTCCGCCCTCGGTGGTGCCCCAGACCGCTACGTTCCGCCCATCGACATCGCGCAGGTTGGTGGTTTCGACGACGAGCGTGTTGCCCTCCCACCGGCCGCGGGAGTCGCCCATCCACTGTTTGATGGCCGAGGGCAGCGGCGGACGTCCATCGGTCGGAATGATCCGGGCGTCGTGGATCATCTCGACCGAGATCACCACAAGGCCCGGCGTCTGGAAGATGTGATAGTTGTGATTGTAGAACCCCGGCATCATGGCGCCCGGCAGGCCGCGCGTGATGCAGCGCTCGTACGGACCGCGATCCTCCGGCGTGTCAGCCGGGCTCGCCCGCCGCAGCTGCGCCTGCATATCCGACATCTTCTGCGCCATCGTCGTGAGCGGCGGCAGGCGGCCGTTCTCCGGGTCGACAAGCAGCGACGTGCGGTTCTCCGAGAGGTCATAGCCCGTCTCGAACCACACCTTCGGAGAGTAACCCGTCCGCGCCCCCTCCGACTGCTGCGCGACCGGCAGCGCTTCGGCCGCCTCGCGGCGTTCGGCGCCCTGGCGCTCGAACTCGGCAGCCTCCTGGTCCGTCAATGCTCTCTTGTCCTTGTGCGCCTCGGACCGCTGAAGGGGTGTTCCGGTGACGTTGTTCCAGATGCCCTGCAGGTCGGGCTCGCCCCACGCTGTCTTCGGCTGCACCCAACGTGAGGCGCGCGGCTGTGACTGCTGAGCCTGCCCCACCGTTGCCGCCAACGCCAGGACCGCAACGACCGTGAGCACCGCTGCCAGGAATCGCCTACTCATATGACACTCCCCTGTTGTCTATAGGGTCCCCGTTCCCACGTCGGGTGTAAGCCGACACTATTATCGGGTCGACAGCGGGTCGCCCGCAAGCGTCGGGAAGGTTTCTCAGCGCCCGGCCAGCACCGGGAACCGCTCGTTGCCCGGCTCGAGGGGAACGCCGTAGGTGTTGAGCGACATGGAGATCGCCCGGTACGCGCTCGAGCTGACGACGGCGCTCATGCGCAGCCCTGTATCGAACCGCTCAGAGAGAGCCCGCCACGTGGCGTCCGATACCATGAGGTCGCGATACAGCTCGTCAGCGGCGCGCAGGATAGCCTGTTCAGCAGGGTCCCATCCCTCCGCGGTGGCACCTTGCGCGATGCGCACGGGATCGAGGCCGTGCTCGCGCGCCCGCCCGACCCGGCCGACGTGTTGCGCCCACTCATATTCCGATCGGCAATTCCATCCCATCCGGAGGATGAGCATTTCGCGATGGCGGGGCGTGAGCTTCGAGACGCGGTTGACGAAGCCCTGTCTCGGACCCCACCGCTGGCTGAGTAAGGGGTAGAGGCCGAAGGTGCGGCCCACGGCGATGCCGCGGCCCGCGGGCGCCTCGACGCGCGGAGCGGCAAGCGGGGGCTCCCTCGGCGGTACGACCACGCGATATGGGATGTCCGGAAGGCGGTCCTTGGTCCCGGCGTCCGGCTGGACGCCGAACGAGTGGTACACCATCGAGAGCACCGTGAAGTGATTCACGGTTTCGACCGCGTCCATCAGGTGAAACATGTGGTAGCTGGCCGCCAGCGCGCGCCAGGTCGCATCCGTGACCGACGAATTTCGATAGAGCTGATCCGCCAGGCGAATGAGCGTCGCCTCGACTGGATCCCACCCCGCGGTGTCGGCGCCCTGAGCGATCCGCCGGAGATCGCCCGCGTCTAATCCAGCGGCCCCCGCTCGAGGTGCGTGGCGGGACCAGATCACCTGACTGCCCGTCAGCCAGGCGGTCCGCAGGATCAGCAGCTCGCGGTGGCGCGGCGCGAGGCTCGACTCGTCGGACAGATAGATCGTGTAGGGCACGAGCCCGTCCACGAGCTCGGGCAGGTTGAGCAGCGTCTTCACCGCGTTGTCCGCCGGGCCGTAGCCCGGAAACTTCGCGAGCACCTGGCGGTGTACGTCTGTCCACTGCGCTTCGGGGAGCGGCGGAACGCGCGGCGCCTTCAGGGCGACCGGCTGGCGGCTGCCGGGCGGATCGAGGGTGACCTGGGCCGCGGCTGTTGGTGGAGTGGTGAGGGCGAGGACCGAGAGCAGCAGCGAGATCAGTGGTGCACGCATGGCGGGAGGATAGCAGGGATCAGCGGACAGCGAACAGCTCTCAGCCGACAGCTATCAGCTATCAGCGCGCCGGCCCGGCTGCCGCAGTCAGCCTTGTCGGACAGCTTCTGAGCCGTCCAGCGACGGCGAAGAACGGTAGCCCGAACGCCTCACGGCACGACGGGACGACGGGTCAAGGGCACGGGGGGCTTGAACCCGCACGAACTGAACCCGGACTCTCCGCTCCCTCGCTCAACGATGGAACGGATCCTTGCGGCGGGCCGGCCGGCGCCGAGCGAAGCGATCGACGAGCCCCCACGCGATGAGCAGAGGCATCAGGAACAGCGCCGAGTAGATCGCGACGCCAGCCTTCCCCGGCCCTGTCAGCAGCATGCCGATCTGGTTGCGGAAGGGATCGTCGTTGATGAGGTAGGTCCACGTCGACGAGGGTCCCCTGATGTCCACGTCGCCCAGGTCGAGACCGTTCGGGCCCGCCCTGACGAGATCGAGTGCGTCGAGCACAGCCTGATCGACTCGATCATCGATGCCTTCGAAGGCTTTCACGGTGTCGGCCGTGAAGCGTGTCAGCGGGTCCTGGCCCCCGAGACCCACCAGATGAATGCCCTCACGAAGATCGGCCACGAAGACCAGATGCTCGCGCCACGCCCGATCGATCTCGGCGAGCGTGATCGCGCGCTCCGCGCGCCGGACGGCCTCCTCCCCCACCTGCTCGGCCAGCAGGCGGCGGCGCTCTGGCGCGCGGGACCACACGTCCGGCACCTCGCGACCGCTCAAGAGCGCCTGCCGCCGCACCATCAGGAGACGGCGCTGCGAGTCGACCACCGAGGCGTAGCGCCACAGCGTGCGGCGAATCTCCAGGTTCTGGCCCTCGATGATCCGCTGCGCCCGCGCGATCTCGGCCGCCACCACCGGGTTGTCGATCGGCTCCTCCCCTCGGTCCGACAGGAAACGCCCGGGAATGAGGTCCCTGATGCCGTAGCGCACCAGCAGATCGTCCTCGAGGCTGAGGAAGAATCGCGATTCCCCCGGATCGCCCTGCCGCCCGGCCCGTCCGCGCAGCTGCAGATCCACGCGACGACTCTCGTGCCGGCTCGTACCGATCACGTACAGCCCGCCGAGCGCCGCCACCCCGTCGCGATCCGCCTCGTCGTCTCCGCCAAGCCGGATGTCGGTTCCACGGCCGGCCATGTTGGTCGAGATCGTGATCGCCCCGAGAGCGCCCGCCCGCGACACGATCGACGCCTCGGCCAGGTCGTTCTTCGCGTTCAGGACCTCGCAGGCCACACCCGCCGATCGAAGCCGCGCGGCCAGCCGCTCCGATTCCTCGACCGTGAGCGTCCCGACGAGCACGGGACGCCCTGACGCGTGCGCGTCCTGAATCTCGTCGACCACGGCCTGCTCCCTGGCCTCGCGGCTCGAGAAGATGAGGTCGGCGCGATCGATCCGAATCATCGGACGGTTGGTCGGAATCACGACCACGTCGAGGCCGTACATCGCGCGCAGTTCGTACGCGGCATCCACGGCCGTCCCCGTCATGCCCGACAGCCGGCCGTACAGGGCGAGGAAGTGCTGCAGCGTGACCGATCCCAGGATGCGTCCGTCGGGTCGCCGCTCGATGCCTTCCTTGGCTTCGAGCGCCGCCTGCAGCCCGTCGGGCCAGTGTCTGTCGGGGACCACTCTGCCGGTGAACTCGTCGATGAGCTCGATGCGGCCGTCGCGCACGAGATAGTCCACGTCGCGCTGCAGCAGCGCGTGCGCGTGCAGCGCGCAGTTGAGCTCCGTCAGCAGCACGTAGTTCTTCTCGTCCTGCAGGCGGCCGCATCCGAGCTCGCGCTCGGCCCGCTCGAATCCCTCCTCGGTCAGCTCGACGTCGCGCCCGTCGCCGTCGGCATCGAAATGGACGCCGGGCGTGAACGACGCGACGATCGCCGCGAGCCTCCTGGCGGCCGACTCCTGGCGATCGAATCCTCCGGCAATGACCAGCGGGATCCGCGCCTCGTCTATCAAGAGCGAGTCGGCTTCGTCGACAAGTGCGGAATGAAACGGTCGATGCACCTGTTCGTGCACGTGGGCGGCCAGCTGGTCCCGGAGGTAGTCGAAGCCCGCCTCCTTGGCCGTGACATACGTCACGTCCGCACGATACGCGCGGTGGCGCTCGGCCCTCGTCATGCCTTGCTCAACGAAGGCCACCGACACACCGAGCATGCGGTACACCGGACGCATCCACTCCGCGTCGCGGCGCGCCAGGTAGTCGTTGAAGGTGAGCACGTGCACGCCCAGACCGGCGAGGGCGTTGAGCGACGCCGGCATGACGGCGGCGAGCGTCTTGCCCTCGCCCGTCTGCATCTGGACGATCGTGCCCTGGTCCAGCGCGAGGGCGGCGACGACCTGCACGTCGAACGGCCGCTGACCGAGCGCACGGCGGGAGGCCTCGCGGACGAGGGCGAAGAACGACGGGCGCAGCCGATCCAGCGGGACGCCAGCGGCGGCCTGTTCACGGCAGGCGCCGGACCGGCGGACGATCTCGTCGTCTGTCAGCAGGCGGACCTCGGACTCGAGGCGGTTGATTTCAGCGAGCGCCGCGTCGTACCGATCGAGGTCAAAGACGACGGGAACGCCCCGGAGACGGGCGAGGCCCTCACGCCAGCCCACCTGGTTCCGTACTGTTCCACCCGGCGTGTCAGGGGTCGTCACGCGCGAGGCAGGGCGAGCGGGTCCCGTCACGGGAGACTATGGCGTCGTTCCCGGCCGGCGTGTCACGTAATCCCAGCGCGAGCCCGCCTGCTCGAGGATGCGGGGGACGTCGGTTCTGAGCAGGTACCCCTTCGTCACGAGGTCTGCGGCCGCCTGGGACGCCAGGCCCATGTAGTGCTCGCGGCTCTTGTAGCGTTCCTCCACCGAGAGCCGTGGATCGTGAGCGCGCTCGCGGTCGGCGCGAGTCCGCGCGAAGGGAATGAACGAGCCCTGCATGCTCGACACGACGTCGGGAGGGCCCGCCCGGTCGTTGAACAGGTTCCACCCGGCGTACGTGGCGAGCGGAACGGCCAGTTCCGGCATGCGGATGCCGGACGTTTCGTTGCCGTCGGCATCCACGGCGGGTACGAGGATGGGGAAGGCCGAGCCCAGCTTCGGCGGCTCCTGGCTCACGATGCCCCTCGCCCTGAAGTCGGGGCCGTAGTCTGCACGATACGCCTTGAGCGGCACGGCCGGCACGTTGACGCCCGGCACTCTCGGGAACGTCAGCCTGCCGGGCGCGACGAGCGTTCCGTTGTCGATCCGTGGATAGGCGCTCGCGGGCGGTTCGGTTCCGTTTGCAATCCAGGCGTGCATGGAGACGAGCAGCTTCCGCATCGCCCAGCGGTAGTCGAGCGGGTTGTTGAGCTGCTGGCCGATGGTGCGGGTCGGCGGAAAGCCGGCGACGCCGTGCTGCCCGCCGGTCAGCAGGTACGCCCGCACGTTGGGCATCATCGTCGCGTCTGCCTGCCCATCCACGCGCGTGTGGAAGAGCGACGCGGTTCGCCCCCAGTATTCATACGAGGAGTTGGTGTAGAAAATCCGTGGCAGCAGCTCGGGCTTTCCGGCGTGCGTCAGGAGCCCGTCGCGGATGCCCGTTTCGGGATCGAGCTGCTCGACATCGGTGAACGGGAAGATATCGGTCGGATAGAAGAAGTTCAGGTACGGATGCCCGTCACGCGACGGCTGCGCAAACCGGTGGTTGAAGCTCCCCCGGCCGCTGCCGGCGACATGCGCCATCACGCCGTCGAACACCTTCCGGTGCGCTTCGTCCTCGTTGAACCCGTAGTAGAGATACGTGCGCAGGAACCGCCCGCTCTGGGAGATGCCGAACCCGATGGCCCGCTTGATGGCACCTTGCGCGATCGACAGCTCGGCGACCGATCCGTACTTGAGCCGGGACACGGTGTCGCGCACGGCGGCAGGACCGACGCCCACCACCGAGGGGTCCTGCGATCGGTACACCACTTCGTAGATCTTCTGCGGCTCGAACCCGGCCGCCATCCTGATGCCCGTGCCGTCGGCGCTGAACTGCCACGCCTCGCGCGGGATCGTTCGCCGCGGGGCCTCCACGCTGTCGCGCACCGTGAGCACCGAGGACGCATCGTCCGGATCGGCCACCTTGTACGCCGCGTGGTTTCTGTCCGCGAGCGAGGCGTCGACGCTCTTCTCGGTCGGCACGAAATCGCTCCGGACCAGACCGGTGATCGGCCGGCCGTCGGCCTCGCGCGCGACCGGCGCGTACACGCGCATGAGGCCGTCCCGCTGCGGAGGATCGAACTGCCAGCCGACCCACAGCAGCGTGAAGCCCTGCTCGAGCAGGAACCCGTCGCCGAAGTCCGACTCCCGCGATGGATCGAGGCCGCCGCCCGACAGGTTGAAGAACCCCATCATGCCCTTGCCGCCGCGGTTGGATACCTCGTAGAGAAGCGTGCCGTTTCCGCGAGCCAGATCCTTCGGCTTGATCAGATAGAAGTCCGAGGAGAATTCGACCTTGCCGGCCGCGTTCTTCGGGGCCTTGTCGATGTCGGCCACGATCTGGTTGGCGCTGTTGCGCGGATCGATCGCGAAGTAGATCCGGCCCGACAGCTTCTCGTAGGCGCCCGTGGCGCCGAAGGGCTTGCCCGCGAGCACATCGGCGCGTGTCGTCACCTCGATGCGTGTGACTTCGGCGTGCAGCGCCGAGGGGAGCAGGCCGAGCAGGAGCAGGCTTCTCACGATCGAGCGAATCATGGGCATCCTCGATGAATGTCGGGT
>CAZCEL010000009.1:0-25032 GCA_964497175.1 uncultured Bifidobacteriaceae bacterium | reverse complement strand
CGCAGCCCGCGGCGTTCGATCTCGTCGCGGGGCACGGAGCGCAGATCGCCGATGTACCGGAGGTTCTCGCGCACCGTCAGGTCCGGGTAGAGGCTGAACGTCTGTGTCAGGTACCCGCTCTGGGACCGCATGGTGCGGGCTGGCTGACCATAGACGGCCGCGGTGCCGGACGTGGCTTCCATCACGCCGGCCAGCACCTGGAACGTGGAGGTCTTGCCGGCGCCGTCTGGACCGATGAGCCCGAAGATCTCTCCGGGCTGCACGTCGAAGCTCACGCCTCGCACGGCCTCGATCGCGCCGTAGCGCTTCGAGAGCCCTACGACGTGGATCGCCGGCCCCTCGCCCTCGACAGCCAGGGTGCTCCGGACCGTTACGGTCCTCGACAGCGTGGTCACGGTCGGCGACTCGTGGTCGGCCAGGCGTCGCCGGAGACCAGAATCTCGCCATCGGCCGGCATGCCGGGTTTCGCGAAGCCAAACGCCCCTTTGATCTGCAGCTTCACGCCCACGACCTGCTTGACGCGATCGTCTTGGAAGTATGTGTTCTCCGGGGTGAAAGTGGCCTGGGGATCGATCCGCGACACCTGCGCGTCGATGGGACGGTTCGGATCGGAATCGAGATAGATCCGGGCCGGCTGGCCGACCTTCACGTGGCCGATACGCCCTTCAGGGACGTATCCGCGCAGGTACACCTGGCTCAGGTCCAAGAGGGTCACGATGGCGGACCCACTCATGACGATCTCTCCGGGCGCGGCGACGCGCGTGGCGACGGTGCCGGCAAACGGCGCACGAATGGTCAGGTCCTGCCGATTCGCCTCGGCCTCGGCAAGTTCGGCGCGCGCCTGCTCGATCTGGGCCGCGGCGCTCAGGACCTCGGCGTTCTGCTGGGCGAGCTGCCGGCGGACCACGATGGCCTCGGCGCTGCGGATGCCGGGGATCGCCTGGAGGTTCGCCCGGGCGGTGGCAAGCGCGGATCGCGCGGAGTCGACGCGTCGCTCGGCCGCCACGACGACGGCGGCCTGCTGCTCGGCGGCCGAGGCAGCCTGCTTGCCCTGACGCTCGGACGCCGCCCCTGTCTGCGCAAGGCGCAGATACGCGTCGCGGTCGAACACCGCGAGCTGACTCGAGGCCCGCTGCTGGGCGAGCTGTGCCTCGGCAGCGGCCAGCTCCGCCTCGGTCTGGTCGACGCGTCCCTGCGCGTCGAGCTTCGACTGATCGGTCTGCAGGTCCGCCTGCCGCAACCGCGCATCGAGCACGCTGATCTGCTGCCTCGCCGCCGCGCCACGCGCCTCGGCGGCAGCCAGAGCCGCACGCGCACGCTCCTCCCGCGCCCGCACCTGCTCATCGTCGAGCACGGCGAGTGTGTCGCCCGCCTGGACGCTGTCACCTTCATGCACGCGGAGCTCGAGGATGCGTCCTGCGGTCCTCGGCGCGACCACCGAGTCGTCTCCCTCGATTCGTCCGCTCACGGTGATGATCCCGGTTGGGGCGGCGGCGACGAAGAACCGCCTCCAACCCACGACGCCCGCCGCCGCGAGAACGGCCAGCGCCACGAGCAGGACGAGGCGACGCGAACGCGACCGCGCGGCGGTGGCCCCAGCGTCCACGGGACGCGGCTCCGGTCGTGTGGTGGGAATTCTGACGGTATCAGCTTCTGTCGCCATGGCTCCTCGTCTCATCGCGCTCACGTGCGCGGACCCGGTGGTACGGACCCGCGGTGTCCGTGTGCACGCGCACGTACGGTCTCCCCGGAGCCCTCCAGCGGTCCTGTCTGGAATCTGGATGGCCCGCTCGCGCCGATCGCTCTCGCTGATTTCCGCACGACTACATCGCACGGGCCCCTGGCATCCTGGCCCCGCCCGCTCCCTGTGCGGCGACCGGCCCGAACCCCGGCGCCGAGCAGGAACTGGCCGACATGTGCGCGCGCGAACACCCCCCGGGCGTGAACGGTCGGCGTGTCCGAGCGGATCGCGTGCATCTGCCGCCAGAGGACGAGAGGCCCCATGAACTCGAGGACCAGATGCGCCGGGTCGGCCTTGCGGAGCCAGCCCTCGCGCATCAGCCGGCGCATCAGGTCGCGGACCAGTGTCAGGCCGCTGCTCATGCGCTCCACCAGATTGAGTCGGCCCTCTCTGGCAAGCCGCATCCCGTCGGCCATCACCATGCCGAACAGCTGGCGCTGCCTCGGCGCGCAGTAGTGGTCGAGCGCCATCGCGGCGAGTTGTTCGAGGGTGAGCCGGGCGTCGGTGATGGGGCGCTCGGAGAATTCGAGAAACCGCTCCATCCGCTGTTCGTGATCGGTACCGATGAGCGCGTCGAAGAGCAGCTCCTTGCTGCGGAAGTAGTTGTAGATCGCGCTCTCGCGCACGCCGACCACGGCGGCGATGTCGCGCAGGCTGGTGCCGAAGTAGCCCCTACCGGCGAACAGATCGAGGGCGGCGTCGAGGATGGCCTGGCGGGTCTTCTGACCGTCAGCGTGCGAGGGGCGGCCCACTAAATTAATGGTCGTTCATTTATTTCGGTGGTGTCAAGCGATTCCACCGGAACCCTCCTCCACGCGCCGGACCGCGCTGCACGGCCGCCGTCTCGACGTCGAGCAGGACCTCGACGCGCCTCACCGACACCCGACGCCCGTCTGGGCCGCGATCCGCGCCGGCCGCTGGAGATTGCACGGAAAAGCGCCGGCGAGCCCCGCGCTCAGGGGGGGCAGGCATCCGGACCGATCGTACACTGCGGCCCGAGGCTGATTCGAATGCCGCGATCCCGGTCGAGGCGCCCGATCCGAGGTCGTCCAGTTCCCGCGCCCGTCGACCGGGCGATTCAGATCGTTCGCGGACAGCGCGTGGTGCTTGGACCCGATCTGGCCAGAATCTATGGCGTCGAAACGCGAGCCCTCACGCAGGCCGTCAAACGAAACGCCGACCGATTCCCCGAGGACTTCGTCTTTCGTCTGACCCGACCGGACGTCCTTCAGATCGCGCGTTCAACATCACAATCTGTGATCTTGAAAAGAGGTCGCAACATCAAGCACTGGCCACTCGCCTTCACCGAGCATGGGGCGGTCATGGCGGCAAGCGTTCTCAAGAGCGCTCGTGCGGTTCACATGAGCATCTTCGTCGTGCGCGCCTTCCTGCGGCTTCGAGAATGGTCGGCGAATCAGGCCGAGCTGTCCGCCAGGGTCACCGAGCTCGAGCGCCGCGTCGGTGACCACGATCATGAGGTACGGGGCATCATCGACGCCATTCGAAGCCTCATGATGCAGCCGCAGCCGCCAAGAAAACGAATCGGATTCCTGCCCGCCCGGCGCTGACAGGGGGCCTACACGTGGGCGTCCACGCTCGCGCCGACGCCACCGGCAGACGCACCGACCGCTCAGCGGTTATCACCGTCCAGGAGACCGCCGAGGCCGCGCAGGATGGACCCTTCTTCGCGCCCGCCGCGCGTGAGGCCGGGAACTGCCGAGATGATGCGATTCGCCAGGCGGCTGAGCGGGAGTGACTGCAGCCACACGCGACCCGGACCTTGCAGCGTCGCGAAGAACAACCCTTCGCCGCCGAACAGGGCCGACTTGATCTTGCCGACGTACTGGATGTCGTAGGTGACCGACGGCTGGAACGCCACGATGCACCCCGTGTCGACGCGAATCACCTCGCCGGGCGCCAGCGTCCGCTCCTGCAGCGTGCCGCCGGCATGAACGAACGCCCAGCCGTCGCCTTGCAGGTGCTGCATGATGAACCCTTCGCCGCCGAAGAGACCGACGCCCAGCCGTCGCTGAAACGCGATGCCGATGCTGACGCCCTTCGCCGCGGCGAGAAACGAGTCTTTCTGCGCGATCAGCGCGCCACCAATCTCGGACAGGTGGATGGGCAGAATCTTGCCGGGATACGGAGCGCCGAAAGCCACCTTCCGTTTCTGGCCGCTGCGGTTGAGGAACACGGTCATGAACAGCGACTCGCCAGTCAGCAGCCGCTTGCCGGCGCCCATCAGCGCGCCGAGGAACCCGCCCTGCTGCTGCGCCGAGCCGTCGCCGAAAATCGTTTCCATCTCTACGCCATCGTCCATGTACATCATGCCGCCAGCTTCGGCTACCGTGGCCTCGTTGGGATCGAGCTCCACCTCGACGTACTGCATGTCGTCGCCGAAGATCTTGTAGTCAATCTCGTGCATCGCGGGCATCAGGGTGTCCTTTCTGGCGCGTCAGCGCAGCCGATCGAAAGATCGACATCGTATACTTTGATGGAGGCCGCTGTCGCCTTTCTGCCTTTCTGCCTTCCTGCCTTTATAATGTGGTCCCGAGGAGGCTTTCGCCATGCGGATACGCCGATCCCCAGTGCTGCTGTGGCTCGCGCTTGCGGCTCTACCGTTGAAATCGGACCGCGTCACTGCTCAGGCCGCGCCGAGTGCGGCAGGACCGAGGGCCGCCACCTCTTCGACTGTGACGCCGACGCCCTGGGGCCACCCTGATCTGCAGGGCACCTGGGATTTTCGCACCGTCACGCCGCTCGAGCGTCCCGCCGAGCTGGCCGGCAAAGAAGTCCTGACCGAGGAAGAGGCCGCGGCGTTCGCGAAGCGGGCCGTCGAGAGCAGGAACGCAGACCGCAACCGGGGCACCGAGGCGCGCCGGATCGTGAACGGCACGGCAGAGACCGAGGACGTGGCGCTGGCCTACAACGATTTCTGGTGGGACCGCGGTACCAAGGTCGTAGGCACCAGGCGGACGTCCCTCATCATCGACCCGCCGGACGGTCGGATCCCGGCACTGACCGACGAGGGTCGCCGGAGGCAGGCGGCCGACGACCACGCCAGGGAGCGCCCGGCCGAGGGTCCCGAGGATCGCGGAGTCGGCGAGCGCTGCATCCTGGGATTCAATTCGGGGCCGCCAATGGTGCCGGCGGCGTACAACATGAACGTGCAGATCTTCCAGACGCCGGACCACGTCGTGCTGCTGAACGAGATGGTCCACAATGCCCGCATCGTGCCCCTCGACGCGCGCCCAAATGGCACGATTCGCCAGTGGGTGGGCGACTCACGCGGCCGCTGGGAAGGCAGGACACTCGTCATCGAGACCAGGAACTTCTATCAGACGACCTCGCTCCGGGGCTCGGGTCCGAATCTGAAGCTGACGGAGCGCCTGACGCGCGTAGACGCCAACACGCTCCTGTACGAATTCACCGTCAACGATCCGTCCACGTGGACCAAGCCCTGGACTGCGCAGATTCCGATGGTCAAGGCAGAGGGATACATCTATGAATATGCGTGCCACGAGGGCAACTACGGCATGACGGGGCTCCTGACGGGTGCGCGGGCGGTCGAGACCGGCGCGGGAGGAGCCGACAGGAAGCCGACGTCGAAGTAATTGATCTGGTGGGTCTCAGCCATGCACAAGAGCTCGATCTGGCGGCTCGCAGGTCTCGCCGCGGCGATCGTCGTGCTCGCGGGAACGATCGGGCTCACCGGTGGACAGATCCGGATCGGCCAGCCAGATCTGCAGGGCGTCTGGAACTACTCGACGATCACGCCGCTCGAGCGGCCTGCGGAACTGGCGGGCCGGGCGTTCCTGACCGAGGCCGAAGCGGCCGCGCTGGCCAAGCGCGAAGCTGATCACCGCAGCAGGGCCAACCCGGTCGATCTTGCCGAAGCCAAACAGGTTCCGGACTTCGGCGCGGGCTTCGAAGCCCCGCTCGCCTATGAGTTCCGCATCTGGTGGGATCGGGGGACTGTCGCGAAAACCAGGCAGACGTCGCTGGTGATCGACCCGTCGGACGGGCGACTTCCCCCCTTGACCCCCGAGGGGCAGAAGCGTCGGGCGGCCGACATGGCCTACCGGCGGCAGCATCCTTCCGACGGCCCCGAGGACCGCAGCGTGGTCGATCGCTGCCTCTTCGGCATCAACGAAGGGCCGCCGATGATTCCGAACACCTACAACAATCTCGTGCAGATCTTTCAGACGCCCGGTTACGTGGCTCTGCTGACCGAGATGAACCACAACGCCCGCATCGTGCCCATGGAAGATCGTCCCCACCCGCAGGTCACGACGCGCCAGTGGGCGGGACACTCACGCGGCCACTGGGACGGAGACACGCTGGTTGTCGACAGCGTCAACTTCCGGGCCGCCACGGGGTACTGGGCGTCGAGCGCCAATATGCGGCTGCGCGAGCGGTTCACGCGTGTCGATGCCAACACGCTGTTCTACGAGTTCACGGTCGAGGATCCGACGACGTGGACGAGACCCTTCACCGGCCGGGTGCCGATGACGAAGACCGGCGAGCGGATCTTTGAATACGCCTGCCACGAAGGGAACTACTCGATGACGAACATTCTCGCTGGGGCGCGCGCCGAGGAGCAGGCTGCCGCGGCGGCGGCCGGGAAGATCCCGCGGTAGCGGTGGCGGGACGCCCACCGGAGGTCGCATGAGGCGGCAGAGCGTTCTTGGCGCGCTGGTTGGAGTCGGGGCCCTGTCGATCGCGATGGGCGCGCAGCAATCAGGTCCCAGGGTCCTTCGCGTGCAGTCGCTCAATGTGAGCGACAACCTGTACGTGCTGTCGGGCGGAGGCGGCCACACGCTGGCCCTCACGATCGACAGCGGCGTGGTGATCGTCGATACCAAGCTCGCCGGGTGGGGCCGCCCCCTCCTCGAGGCGGTGCAGAGCCTCACCGATCGGCCGGTCACCACGATCATCAACACGCATACCCACAGCGATCACACGGGAAGCAACGCCGAACTGGGATCCGTCACCGAGATCGTGGCCCATCGCAACACGAAGACCAACATGGAGAGGATGGACGCCTTCAAGGGCTCCTCCGCGCGGTTTCTCCCGAACAAGACGTTCGATGACCGGCTGTCGCTGCTCGACGGCATCGATCGCATCGATCTGTACTACTTCGGCCAGGGACACACCGACGGCGACACCGTCGTCGTCTTTCCCGCCAAGCGCGTCGCGCACATGGGCGATCTCTTTCCGTCGAAGGCTGCGCCCTTCATCGATACGGCCAACGGCGGCAGCGGCGTCGCGTATCCGGAGACGCTCGCGAAGGCTGTGACGGCGTTGGCGGGCGTCAACCCCCGGATCGTGACGGGCCACGGCCCGCTGCCTCCCGGCAGTCCGATCATGATGATGACCAACCTGAAGGATCTTCAGGAGTACGCCGATTTCACCCGCGACTTCCTCGAAGCGGTTCGAGCCGCGAGGAAGGCGGGCAAGAACGTCGACGAGGCAGCGGCCAGCCTGAACCTGCCCGACCGCTACAAGAGCTACGGGATGGAGCGCGCCCGTGCGAACGTCGAGGCGATCTACAAGGAGCTCTCGAAGTAGCGGGGCTACGACACGACGCCCAGCTGCTGCAGCAGAGTGGTCATGTCGAAGTAGTGGCGCATGACCTTCGCCTTGTCCTTGGCGACCTCGACCACCTGACACGCCCGCACGGCGAATTTCCTGCCCGTCGCGGCAATCTCTCCGCCGGGGGTCTGGAGCGGGCCGGTGTGGGTGCCGCGCCACGTCATTTCAAGCACGACGGTGTTGCCCGTCGCCACTGCGGAGTGAATGGTGGCTTTGGAATCGGGAAACGCCTTCGCCCATCCCTGGAAGGCTCCGATGGTGCCTTCGACGCCTCGCATCTTTCGCTGCGTCCCGACCTCGTCGAACACGAATCCGGTCGAGACTGCGTTCCTGACGCCCGCCCAATCCTTCTTGTTGTACGCGAGGGTCGGTGCTTTCGCGACGTCAATCGCTGATTTCCTTGGCATGACACTCCTCCTCGGAAACGGAACGGAGAAAAGGATCTACTTGCCGTCCGCGGCGAGCGACGCGGCGACGATCTCCTCGTCGTTGCGCGCGTAGATGTGGCGGTTGGCGTACGCCGGATGCGACCAGTTCACGTAGGTCAGCTCGCGGCGGTTGCCCGGCGGGGAGGTCGGCTTGAGGAGCTGGGTTCGCCCGACCTCGTGAAAGCCGGCGGGCGAGAGCGTCGCGATGATGAGCTCTCCCCTGTCGTTGTTGATGAACACGCGGTCGCGGTGCTGCACCATGATGCCGGACGCCCAGCGGGCACGCTCTCTCGTCACGACCTGCGTTTCCCAGACGCGCTCGCCGGTCTTGGCCAGGAGGCATCGAAACTGTCCGTAGCTGCAGATGCCGTAGATGTGGTCCCCTTGCACAATGGGGGTGTTGGTCGTGGCGTGCAATCCATCGGTCTGGATTTCACTGGCGCTCTTGCCCTTCCAGATCAGCCGGGCTTTCGGCTCCTTCTCGTCGAGCTCGACCATCATCGAGCCGTTGTAGAACGAGGACACCAGCAGCCGCCGGCCGCTCAGGACGGGAGTGGCGACGGTCATGCCGGCGCCGACCTCCATCGGATGCTCCCAGTACTGCTTGCCGGTCACCGGATCGAGCGACGCGAGCGCCCTCGGATGCCAGATGATCAACTGGCGTGTCGCACCGACCGCCACGATGATCGGTTGTGCGTAGCCCGGCTCGGAGTCCGACGGCAGGGCCCTCCAGATCTCGCGACCGGTCATCTTGTCGAACGCCACGACTTTGGCGTTGTTATCGCCGCCCACGAGGCCAATCAACCGCTCGCCGTCCACGAGCGGCGCGCCCGTCATGCCCCAGGTCGGCAGGTCGGTCCCGTAGTCCTTGACGTAGTCCTTCTGCCAGATGGTCTCACCCGTCGCAACCTTGAGACAGAGCAGCACACCGGTCGCCCCAAGCACGTAGACCCGATCGCCGTCGACGGTCGGTGTTGCCCGCGGACCGATCGCCCAGTTGTACGACAGCGGCCCGTAATTGGCCTCCCACTGCCGCGTCCACAGGATCTTGCCGGTCTTCTCGTCGAGCGCCAGGACTCGCTCGATCCCGCGCAGGCGGCCGGTCTCGGCGTAGTCGGTGATGAACACCCGGCCGTCCGCCACGGCCGGACCCGCGTACCCGGCCTTGATCGGCGTCCGCCAGAGCACGGGCAGCCCGCTCGCCGGGAATGTCTCGATGATTCCGCTCTCCCGCCACACGCCAAGACGGCCCTTCCCACGCCACTCGGGCCAATCCTCGCCCCGGACGGCAGCAGCGCCGACGACAAGCAGGATGCCGAGGGCAACCGGCATTCTCTTCATGGCCTGTTGGCCTTCTCGCCTGCCGCCGCGCCCGCAGCGACAGTGACCGTCACCTCTGCGGTTGCGAAGAGCGACGTGTCGTCGGCAAATGCGCGGAGCGTGTAGTTACCGGGCTGTGAGAACGTGGCGCTCGTCACCGCCTTCCCGTCCCTGATGGCACTGCCCTGGGCAGCCACCGGCGACCGTGGAGGATCGAAGGTCACCTGACCGGCCCCCCGGTAATGGACCCAGCGAACGTGAAGCCCGGGGATCCGGCTGTCGGCGCCGGGCACAGGGGCGGTCCCTCGTGTGGGAGATGTCGACGCCGCGGGCGTCGACGGTGTTGCGCCACCTCCTCCCCCTCGCTGCACAGGCCGCCCGTCGTCAGTCACGAGCGCGGTGAGCGTAACGGTTCCCGGCAGCGTCAGCTTCTGGACGCTGGCCGTGAGCGTGACCGCGGGCGGCTGGTTTGGCTCGGCGCCGAGGCCGCCGCCGCGGTTCATCGCGATTACATCGTTGTCCATCTCGAGGAGCGGATCGAGATGCCCGACGGCGCGATCCGTGCGGCCGTGCGCGGTCACGGTCCATGTCACCTCCTGGTCGCGACGCCACTCCTTGGGCAGCCGCACCCGGAACACGAACTGCTGCCGGCGCTCGCCCGGCGGCTGCGCGATGCGTCGCGGCACGAACACGGTCGGCTGACCGCGGTCGGGGCCGCCCGGCTGGACGGTGTTGTCGGGGCCGATCGGAATGTGGAGCACCTCTTCCCAATTCCGGTTCAGATAGCCGAAGACCAAGTCGATCGAGCCGTCGGCGTTCTTCATCCATCCTTCGAAGATCGGCGCGACGTTCTGACCCGTCGCGTATTGAATCTGTGCTGACACGGCACTGATCGCGACCAAGGTCGCGATGCCGACCATGCAAGGCACGTGCTTCCAGCCCTTCACGTGTCGCCCTTCATCTCCCAGTCGCGCTGATGAGATGAACCTCTATTGGTTCTGTGTGCTTCTGGCGTTCTGCGCCGCCACACGAGCCTTGTACTCCGCCTCGTCGATGTAGTAGTAGCTGACCCACGCGAAGCTCATGTCATCCACAGTGCGCTGGCCGTAGCCGACAGTGTTTCGTGGATCGGGATTCACCTTGAGACCCGTTGAGTTGTCGTGCCAGGTCGTCACATGGATGATCGTGCCGGCGGGAAACACGGGCGCGACATCCTCCGCGTAGTTGTACACGATGTGCCAGTTGAACTCCCACTTATTGATGCAGCTGAGCGTCTGCACGCGCGCCAGCGGCGCGCCGTCCGTGATGGACGTGCCGTCGGGTCTGGTCGGTGGCACGATGGCTTCCATGCACTGCTTCTTGCCGCGATTGTGGAGATGCGGCTGGAACGCTGTGACCACGGCGGGCTTGGTCAGTACCGTGTAGCCGTCATGCCGGACGTTGTCCTCGCCAGCCGGGATGTCCAGATCATCGTTGTCCCCCATGTGCTGGCTGACCAGCGTGTATTTCGGGACGTAGCCTTTGGGGTAGAACTTGAGCCCGATGCTGACCTTGGCTGGTGTCTGCTCGCCGTTCGAGTGGAAGTGCACGTTCATCCTGATCCTGGACCCCGCCTTGATGAGCCGGCCGGTGCCCTCGTCGAAGATGTCGCCGTTTTTCCCGAGCGCATATTCGTTCAGGAACTCGCCCCGCTGCGTACCGGCGTCTCCTGCAGGCACCATCGTCGTGACGACGTGGTGTACGACGACGTGGCTGTTTGGCGCGGGCTTCACTTCGACGGCCTTGATGTAGCGGTCCTCGGTGAGCTTCGGGTCCAGATCGAAGTTCGGCCAGGCGTCAGGAGCCTCCGGCTTCACGACATACGCGTCCGGCATCGTGACGATGAGGTCCGGCTCGCCGATGCGCCATTGGTTGAGGTCCGTGAACGTACGTGGCGGGGGCGCATCTGCCGGGTTGCCGGCCGGCGCGCCGCCGTCGACCCACCTGGCAATCGTCGCAATCTCCGCGTCGGTCAGCGACGGGTCGTCCTTGAACTTCCGGATGCCCACGCGGCGGTCGATGTACCACGGGGGCATCTCGCGCGCGCCCGTGCGCGCCTTGATCGCGCGCGCCCAGGATCGCGCGTCCTGGAACGTGACGAGCGACATCGGCGCAATCGAGCCCGGGCGATGGCACTCCTGGCACGTGCGCTGAAGGATGGGCGCGACGTCCTTGTGGAACGTCACCGGCCGCTCCCCTCCCGAGGCACGGGCCTGGGCCACAGCGGCCACTGGCAACCCCATCGAGACCGCGGCCGCCAGGCCGCCAGCGAACAACCATCCATGGACCAGCGGCTGTCTGCGAGACTTCATGAAGCGCCCTCCTCGAATCGTGGCAGCTAGAGATGATACCAGTTGACGCGCCCGGAGCATCAACCTTACCGTCGGGACCATGAGAACTATCAGGGCGGGAGTAGAACTTCACTCCCGAAGAGATGGGTGGAAGGGATGGAGCAGTGTCAGAAGCGGACCCGGTCGCCTAGGCGACCGGGTCCTGAGGGTTTCCGAGCCCGTGGGCGCGTGTCACATCGTCAGAAGCGCACCTGGACGCCGAACCGGACGAGACGGCCCTCGAGAATCCGCACCGGATTGCCGACGAGCGGCCAGGAGGTCGTCTGGCTGTAGACCGGATTGGCGTTCAGCATGTTGAACATGCTGATGTCGGGAGTGATACGCCATCCTCGCACGTTGAAGTGCTTGGCGATCGTGAAGTCCAGCTGATTGATGCGCTCGTAGTACAGGCTGCCTGGCTCGTTGAGCGGGTTCACGTTGACCGACGATTGCCCGAGCGCGACGCCCGTCAGGTTCCTGAAGGCCGCGGCCGTGACGAGATAGGTCAGGGTCACCGGATCGCCCGCCGTGCTCTGGAAGACCGCGCTCAATCGCACCCCGTACGGCAAGGGATACGCACCGGAGAACTTGAAGTTCGACCGCCAGGGAATGTCGAACTGCCGCTGATCGCAGAAGCGGAGGCTGTTCGGGTACGTGGCGTTGCCGTTCGGATCCGTGACATCGCAGAGGGAGTTCCAGATGCGCCCGGTCGCGGTTCCACCCTGCAGGAAAGCGCCGTTGGCCAGCCGCACGTTGAGGCCGACGTCCACGCTGTGGAACGCCGCGACGTTGTTCGACGAGGTCGCGTCCACCTCGGCGATCGTCGCGAGAGCCGCCGGGTTGATGTTGTAGATCGTGATCGACTTCCCGTTGCCGCGCGGGTCGGGAATCTCGTACGGCGTATAGACGCCCGCCGAGCCGCTGTACGGCTTGGCGAGGTCGCTCGTGTACGTGATGTCGTGGTATCGACGGTGGTAGTAGTTCACCGACACACCGACTCCGGGTCTCAGCTCCCGCGTGACGCTCACGTTGTACACCATCTGATATGGCCGCTGGAGGTCGGGGTGCGGGTTCCTGTTGCGGCGCACGCCGAACGTCGCAGGCATCTGCGCGAAGTTGATCTCGCACCCCGACGTCAGGTACACACACCCCAGCGTGCCGTCGGCGAGGTCGTCCTGGTCGAGGTCCGTCCAGCCGACATCGGCCGTGGAGAGGATCATCGGGTTGTAGAGGTCCTGATAATCGACGGCGCTCTGCTGCATGTAGCGGCCCGCGCTCCCCTTGATCGCCGTCTTGCCGTCGCCGAACAGGTCGTACGCGGCGCCAACGCGGACCAGCCAGTTGTTGAAGTTGGGCAGGTTGGGAATCTGGTCGAAATGCCGCTCGCCGACGAATCGCCCCGCCGGCGCCGTCTGCTCGGGCACCTCCCCGTTGAAGCGCTCGAACCGCAGCCCCGGGTTGAGAGTCAGCCGCCCAAGCCTCCACGAATCCTGAGCGTAGATGCCCAGATCCATGTTCAGGTTGCTCTGAGTAATGACCGGGTAGTTGTACAGTCGAACGGCGTAAGGCGTGCCGCGGTTGTAGAACTGCCTCAGATGGCCGTACGTGTTGTAATCCTCAGTCTTGTTGCCGAACCGGTCCTGCATCCCCACCTTGATGCTGTGCGACCCCGTCACGTAGGACAGCGACGCCACGATGTTCCTCGCGTCGGGGATGAGCGGCCCTACCTGGTACCATGAGTTGTACACGCTTCGGGTCCCCCCGAAGCCGACGTCGGTCTTCGAAACGTCCCCATACGGATTGGTGTCGCTCGGGCCCTTCACGCTGTCCTGGTAGATGTACGGGTTGTCGAGATAGGTTCGGGAGAAGCCTGCCTCCACGAGCACCCGGCTCGACAGCGTCGCCGTCCACTTTGCCTGCACGATGTAGCTCAACAGATCTTGCTTGGGTGTGCCTTCCGGGCTGAACAACCCTGTCTCGCCGAAGAGGTGTTGCCGGAACTTCTTCTCCGGCTGGATCATCCCCGTCACCTTGTGCTTCTGGGCGATCTGAGCGGTAATCCGGGTTGTGTACGCCTGGATTTTCGAGCGGTCCGCCACTGGCGTCCCGTCTGGCCTGACCGCGTTGAGCATGTAGTTGCTCGCGCCCCACACGCGCGGGGAAAAGAAGAACCAGATCCGGTCGCGCTTGATCGGGCCCCCGAGCGAGAAGTTGAAGTCCTTGAGGTTCCTCAGATTGGGCGCCACCCGGAGACCCCGGGCAAACAGGGCATCGTCGATGTTCTCGCTCTGCAGATCCTCATTGGAGTATGTGATGACAGCCTCGCCAGAGAAGCGGTTGCCGCCATCCTTGGAGATCATGTTGACCTTGACCCCTCCGGTCTGCGACTCGGCCGAGCCCGAGACGACCTGGTACACCATGTCCTCGAACGAGCTCTGGTTGTGATACATGCCCGCGATGTCGCCCGTGCGCAGCAGGAGGGACGTGTTCATGCCGTCGACTTCGACCGCGAAGTCCCCCGACCGCGCGCCGTACGCCACGAGCGTCCCCTGCCACATCTGCGTCGTGCCCCCGACGTCGAACCGACCGGCAAGCGCACTTCCGAGCGCCGGGATGGTGGCCGCGATGGACTGATAGCTCCGGCCCGTCGGCAGCGCGTCGACCTGATCCTTGGTAAGAACGGTTCGGCTCTGCGTGCTCTGGATATCGACGACGGGAGTGGCGCCGGATACCGTGATGGTTTCCTGAACGCCGCCGACGCGCAACTGCGCGTTGATCGGTGCGGTGAAGTTGGCCTCCAGGATCACGTCCTCGCGCACGAAGGTACTGAAGCCCGGCAGCGTGAAAGTGACCTTGTAGGTGCCGGGCCGAAGGTCTTCAATGCGATACCGCCCGCTCCCGTCCGACACGCCAGCCCGCACCTGCTCAATCAACGCAGGGCTGGCCGCCTCGACCGTGACGCCGGGCAGCACGGCGCCCGTTGCGTCTGTCACCACGCCGGCGATCGCGCTCTGCGCGGCGCTGATCGACGGGAACAGCAGGGCGAGCAACAGGAGCACTGCTGCTCTTGCGAGTCTCGTGGACGCCATCTAAGCCTCCTTGGTTAGCAAAAACGATGACCCGACGGTAAGAGCCCGGACGCCGCTATGCTAAGAAGAATTCCCGACGCCGCCACTAGATGAGACGAGTATGAAGAAGTGTTAAACGCCGGACATTATATACGGCGCCACGCGTGTCAAGCGGCGATTCCGTGAGGTCAGGTCGTGCCAAGGATCGGCGATCCATCCTATTGAAGATCCGGCGATCCATTCCTTTGAAGACTGGAGAACCGAATCGTCCCAGTGGTTCGGCCCGCCCGCCCATCACTGTCGGAAACCCGGACACCGCCCAACGGCGCCGGAAGGTGGAGCAGGGGTGTAACGTTTTATCTTCCGCCCATGGTTGCCACACACAAGCAGGAGATCGCGACCACGGGGCAGGGAGATGCCCACGACGTCACGCCCTCGGTGGCGCGTGCCGTGAGCGACGCCGGCATGCGCGCCGGGATTGTCACGGTCAGTGTGATGGGATCGACGGCCGGCATGACCACGATCGAAATCGAGCCTGACGCCGTGGAGGATCTGAACGCCGTCTTCGAGACACTGGCTCCGCGGCGGCGTGTACCGGCACCACTTGCGCTGGGGCGACGACAACGGGTCGAGCCACGTCCGAGCCGCGTTGATCGGCCCCCTCGGTCACCATCCCGTTCGCAGGTGGGAAACTGCTGCTGGGGACCTGGCAGCAGGTCGTCCTGCTCGAGTTCGACACGGGTCCTCGGCAGCGCGAGGTTGTTATTCAGAACATCGGCGAACGATCGTGAGAAGGCGTGGGCGGTACGGGTGCAGAATCAGCGCTCGAAGTAGCCGGGACGCGCGCGCACAGTTGCTCGTCGGCCTGCGACCCGGACCTCGAGGCGATGCCATCCGCTTCGCGTGACGCCGCTCGGTGTGTAGCTGATCAGGTAGCGCTGGCGAAACCCCTCGAGGACGGACAGAAAGCGCGCCCGCAGGTTGCTCGTGGAGTCGAGCTCGATGGCTTCTCCCCCGGTCTCGTCAGCGAGCCGCCGGAGAAACCGCCTGGACGCCGGGTCACGAAGAGCCAGGCCGTACGCCACCACGTCGGCTCGTCTGGCTGCGTCGACAACCTGATCCGCAGACAGCCAGCTCGCCGTGTCGCGGCCATCGCTGAAGACGACGAGCAGGTCGCGCCCAGGGCTTTGCTCCCCGAGCATCATGGCCACGTACGCGGCGTCGTAGAGCGCGGTGTCGCCCGACGGCACGGCCTCATCGAGAGCGCCGCGGAGTCGCTTCAGATCCCCGGTGAGCCCGCCGCCCAACCTGAGACCATGGCTGAAGGTAAGCAGCGCGGCCTGATCGTCCGGCGACAGGCTGTCGAGCACCGCGGCTCCCGCGGCTCGGAGATCACGCAGACGCTCGCCCGACACGCTGTCACTCATGTCCAAGGCCATCAGCACGTTCAGCGGAAGCTGCTCGAAGCTCACGAGCTCGATCTGCTGGCGCACGCCGTTGTCTCGCACCTCGAAGTCGGCGCTACGGAGGCCGCGCACGGGCTGCCCCCGCTCGGTCACCGAGACGTCAACGCGAACGGCGGCAATCTTGGTCGAAAACGTCGGCTGGGCCGCTGCGGCGGCGGCACCGGTTCCTACCACCACGACGGCCTGGAGCGCGCGCGGCATCATGGCCGCGACGCCTTGGTGAATGTCTCACGGGCCTCCGCCATCAGGGCATCCGCAAAGCGTCCCGCCTCGCGCGAGTAGCTCCACCACGGGTCGTCGGCGGTCTCTCCTCCCGTTTGGAGAAGATGATCGGTGATTTCGCGCGCAGCGGCATCGGCCACATCGCGCCCGGCCAGGTAGCTGAGCGCAACGAGGGGAGACTGGGCACGAGGGTAGAGCCTCACCGCCTCCTCGTACGACGAGCGCGCCTTCCTCGCGTCGTCAAGCGCTTCAGCCTCCCGGCCCGGGAACATCCGTGCGAAGTAGGTCAAGAGAGTGTCGCCGCCGCCCAACTCGGCAAGGGCTCCTTCAATCTCTTTGACGGAATCTTCGTGACGACCGAGGAGTCCGAGCACGTTGCCCAGTCGAATGCGGGCTTCGGTCAGCCGAGGATTGAGGTCGAGCGAGCGGCGGAACATGCGCTCCGCGCGGCGCAGCTCGGCGCGCGGCGATCCAATGTCGAGCGTGACACCGTAGGGCAGATCGAGCGTGTCCACGACCTCCTGCGCGCGCGGGAGCGCACACATCTCGTGAAGGGCGCCGGCAAGGAACCAGAGATCGGCATCGCGAGGGAACAGCTGAACTGCCTGATCGAGATGCACCCGGTCGATGTACAGCTCCCGCTGCATGTGGGCCGCCGTCGCTCGATACCACAACGCCACGGGACGAGCCATGGAGGGGACGCGCCGGCCGTAGCGCAGCATCGTCCGCGCGACATCGAGGTGCCCTGCTATCTCATGTGCTCCCGTCTGGCGTCCGTCGTCCCATCGCACGAGGATGGCTTCCGAAAACGCGGTCGCACGCCGCTCGGACGGGTCCCGCTCGCCGGCGGCCAGTATTGCCAGATCGCTGTGCAACCAGGCAGCGCGCAACACGAGCGCATCGGCAATGACATCGCGGCGATCCTCCTGCGCTCCAAGGTCCAGAACGATGCCGACCCGCTCGGCGGCCCCGTGGGCCAGGTTTTGAAGGCGTCTGAGGTCGGCCTCGCCGTAGAGGACCTCGACTCGTCGCCGTCCCTGCGTGTCGTGGATCTCCTGAAAGACGATGGTGGCCTTGGGGTCTCGGATCAACTTCACGATGGTCTGGAAGTGATGCACGACCTCCTTGACCTCGGCCGGCTCCCATCTGGCAACCTGTCGAAATAGCGCATCGATGGAGCCCGGGGTGTGTTCTTCGACGGCTGTGAGCCAGGCCGCCAGACGGTCGACTGACAACGGCTGCGGAGGGCGCCTCTCGGGCCTCGTAGGGATGATGAGTGGGGGCGGTGACCCGGACCCAATTCTCAGGTTGGAATCACCTTGGGCCGCGACGCGCGCGTCGGCGCGGATGCCGGATCCGGCCATGATCCCAGCGAGAAGCAGAGACGCCAAGCCGAGAACCCGTAGGATTGGAGGGTCCAAGCCATCGGTGTCTCGCGGCCATCGATACACCTCCCGCCTCGAGCGAGGGAGTGCGCGCGGAACCGTATCCCCTGAGCCACCAGGAGTGGGCCGAGCGGACTCCATGCTGCCCTCCACGTCACGGTGACCCGACGGGATCGAGCCAGGGCTCTCTTGTGTCGAACGAGGCGCCGTGATGTCCGTCGCGTTGCGAGACACTATTCGGAACTGATCTCGCCGCCCGCGCGGAACCGCGTTCGCCCCGGGTCAGCGCCGCTGGGCGGGCGGCTGCCCCGCGGCCTTCTCCTGCGCACGGGCTCCCGCCAGGAGATTGCGCATGCCGTAGTTCCCCTCGTGACAGGCGTACTCGAACATCTTCTCGTCGGACCGTGTCATCGGCACCTGGGCCGTCCAGGGCTTGGTCCAGGTCGTCGGATCGGTGACGGTGAACTCGTAGAGCAGCATCTCGGGCGACACGCGAGTGAAGCGCTCCACCAGACGCATCTGCTCGCTTGCGCCCCCTCGCATAATCAGGTTGCCGCTGAACGCGGACTTATCGGTGAAGTTGGTCGTCTCCACGACCAGCGTGTTGCCTTCCCACCGGCCGCGCGAGTCGCCGAGCCACTGGCGCACGTTTCCGGGCAGGTGCGGACGGCCGTCGAGCGGCACGATGCGAGCCTCGTGCACCATCTCGGTGTGAATCGCCACGTGGCCGGGCGATTGAAAGATCTGCAGGTTGTTGTTGTAGGCGCTCGGCAGAATCGGCGGTCCGGAATTGAAGCCGATGATGCACCGCTCGGACAGCCCGAGATCCTCGGGTCCCTCGGCCGGACCGCCAATCACCACGCGCTCCCTGACCGGCCGCTGGCGCGGCGCCTTGATTCTCGCCTGCGCTTCCGCGGTCAGCGCCGGGATGCGCCCGTCGGGCGGGTCGATCACGAGCGACGTCCGCCTCGTGCCGATGACCTTCGTGCCCGAGTCCCACCAGAAATCGTTGTAGGCGGTCTCGACGTCCAGCGCCGCCGCGCGGCTGCGATTGTCCTTGTTCTGCAGCTCGACCTGCCGCTTGGCGTAGGCGACGGCCTCCTCTTCGGTGAGCGTCTCCTTGTCGGCCAGCTCGCGCGGGCGCTCCAGCGGCGTGACAGTGGCGAACGTCCAGATCCCCTGCAGGTCCGGCTGCCCGTTGGCCGTGCGTGGCGGGGTCCACGGGGCACCGGGCGCCGCGGACCTCGGTCGTGCCGTTGGCGAGGGGGTCTGCCCCGCGACGGACATAGACGCCAGCAGCGCGGCCACGAATGCGACAGCGGCGCCCCTCAGTGCTTCGTGACGTGCACGCTTCATATCGGCTCCTCCAGAAAACCCGCCCCGCGCTTCCATTTCAACCGCCGCAGGTCTCGAGCACGTTCATCGCGTCGCGACCTGCGGAAACCGCTCGTTCCCCGGCTCGAGCTGCACTCCGAACGTGTTCAGCGCCATCGATGTCGCCCGGTAGGAGCTCGCCGTGAACACGCCGCTCATCAGCAAACCCGCATCGTACCGCTCGGCCAGCGCGGCCCACGTGCGGTCCGAGACCATCGCGTCCCGATACAGCTCGTCGACCGCTCGGAGGATGTTCCGCTCGAACGCGTCCCACCCGGCGGCGTCGGGGCCCTGGGCGATCTTGACCGGATCCAACCCGTGGTCGCGCGCGCGTCCGACGTTGCCCACGTGCTGCGCCCATTCGTACTCGGACTGGCAGTCCCACCCGATCCGAAGGATGAACATCTCACGATGTCGGGGCGTCAGCTTCGACACGCGGTTGATGAAGTTCGCCCTGCCGCCTCGGGTCGCGTTCTGCTTGGGATGCCTCGCGAACGTACGACCAACGGCGATGCCGTCGCCGGGGTTCGGATCCACACGCGCCACGCGCAGCGGGGGCTCGCGTTTGGGCACCGCCACACGGTAGGGCACCTCAGGTAAGGCGGCGCTCGACCCCTCGTCTGGCTGCACGCCGAGGGAGTTGTAGAGCAGCGACAGCGTGGTGAAATGGTTGACGGTTTCTACCACGTCCATCATGTGGAGCAGATCGAAGCTCGCCGACAACGCTTTCCACGTCGCGTCGTTCACCGACGAATTCGCGTAGAGCTGGTCCGCAAGACGAACGAGGGTCGCCTCGAGGATCGGCCACCCGCCTGCATCGGGTCCTTCGGCGATCCGGCGAATCTCGGTCGGCGACAGGCCGGCGGCCCGGGCGCGCGGCGCGTGGTGCGACCACAGCGCCCGGCTGCCCGACAGCCATGCAGTCCGCAGAATGAGGATCGACCGGTGGCGCGGCAGCAGCGTGGACTCTTCGGTCAAGTAGATCGTGTAGGGCATCACCGCTTCGGCCAGCGCCGGAAGTCGCAGGAGCGTCCTGAGGCCGTTGTCCGCCCGGCCATCGCGGGAGAACTTCGCCACGAGCTGGCGCTCGACCTCACCCCACTGGGCTTCGGGCAGCGGCGCCACGCGTGGCGCTGCCGGCGCGACCGGCTGACGACTGCCTGGCGGATCGACGCGACTCTGAGCGCCGACGAGGACGGGCAAGACCACGAGAGCCGCGACCGTCATCCGGATGAGAGATTTGGTCATCACACGCCCTTGCCTCCCGGTCGGCGTCGAGAGAGGACCGGGCTCGGCTGATTCTAGATCGACCGGTCGACCGAACGAAGGTGATTTGAGGCGTCCGCCCCTCGGCCCCGGTCCCGCTGGGCAACAGACGGCGACCGGCCGAAAAAAGGACCGAGCAGGGTTGTGGCTCCGAGCGCCAATCGGTTACATACTGGTCGCACACTCCCGATGAACGTGCCCGTGCGAGCCGAGTCCCGACCAGCCGCGCCACGCTCGCGCCTGCGCAGCGGCCCGGTCGCGAGCCTCGTCCGGGCCATGGGCTCGTGGCGTACAGGGGCTGTCTCGCTCCTGAGTTTCTCGTCGGGGCTCCCGCTGGGCCTCGTCTGGTATGCGATTCCCGACTGGATGCGAGACATCGGTGTGGACATCCGCGTCGTGGGCCTGTTCTCGCTGGCGCAGGCGCCCTGGACGTTCAAAGTCATGTGGTCGCCGCTCATGGACCGCTACGTTCCCCGGTTCTGGGGACGGCGACGCGGATGGATGGCGGTGACCCAGCTGGCGCTCGCGGTGCTCGGGTTGCTGCTGGCCGGCGTCGGAAGGCGGCCCGAGGCGTTGTGGGTCGTCGGCGCCTTGGCCTTCGCCATTGCGATTGCGTCGGCGTCGCAGGATGTCGCGATCGACGCGTATGCGGTCGAGGTTCTCCGGGAGGACGAGCAGGGGGTCGCGAGCGGCGCGCGCACAGCGGTCTACCGGGCGGCCCTGCTCGTATCGGGCGGCGCGGCGATTTCCGTGGCGGGGCGCATCGGATGGCCGGCCGTCAACGCGCTGTTGGCCCTCACGTACCTTCCGATGCTGCTTCTCACGTGGAAGGCCCCCGAACCGGAAGTCGAGGCGCCCCCGCCGCGCACGCTTCAGGAGGCCGTCTGGCATCCCTTTCTGGGCTTTCTCGGCCGGCATCGGGCGTTGGAGATCCTGGCATTCGTGCTGCTCTACAAGTTCGCCGATCAGCTGGCGCAGGCCCTCACCCGTCCCTTCTTGATCGACATGGGATACAACGCCGACCAGCGCGGCATCGCGCTCGGAACAGTGACCGTCGTGGCCACGGTTGGGGGCGCCTTTGTCGGCGGCTGGATCACGACGCTCGCGGGCCTTGGACATTCGCTCTGGATCTTCGGGTTTCTGCAGGTCTTTTCGAACGTGGGGTACTTCCTGCTGTCCCGGCTCGAGCAGCCGAACCTCGCGATGATGTACGGCGCGACGAGCTTCGAGCTGCTCACGTCCGGTCTGGGCACGGGCGCGTTTTCGGTGCTGCTGCTTCGACTGACGGAGCGGCGGTTTTCGGCGACCCAGTACGCTCTCTTTTCGAGCCTCTTTGCCCTGCCGCGAGTTATCGCGGGACCCATCACGGGCTTTGCGGTCGACGCCGTGGGCTGGTCCACGTTCTTCCTCGCGACGATGGCGCTGGGCATCCCGGGTCTGGTCATGCTGGCGCGATTCGTGCCACCCGGCGTTCGCGAGCCGCACTTCACGGTCGAGGACGTCGGCCGGGTCGCGGCCGCGCGGCCGTCGGTGTCATTGATCTGGCGCGGCATCCTGGGAGGTCTGGTCGCAGGAGCGGGCGCGCTCGCGCTCGTCGCCCTGCTCGGCGCGATGAAGGCCATGCGCGAGAGGCCGGGTGAAGGATTCGACTTCGGCGCCGCGCTCTGGCTGGCGTGGCACCCGCCAGACGTGACCTACTGGCTCCAGTTGGTGGCAGTCATGGCGTTCGGACTGACGGCGGGCCTATTTGTCGCTGCGGCCGTCGCCGCGCGGCGTCGCCTGCGGAACGCCACCGCGCCCGGCGAGTATGCCGCCCCGGGGGTACAGAAAGCCGGCGGCGGGCTATCATAGGGGCCGGTTCACAGACAGGGCCTCTGGCCCTCAGCCAAGGAGACTCCGCCCATGCTGCAGCGCCTTCTCGTCGTCGCGTCACTCGTCCTCTCCACGATTTCCCTTGCGGCACAGGCGCCGGCCGGTTGGATGGTGCGCATCGATCGCAGCCAGAGCGCGGGCGATCCGGACAACACGCCCAACCTGAAATTCGTCACGATGGGAAAGGGCTTCCATGTCACAGGCGGGCCCGCAGGAACCTTCTGGAACCCCGCGAACACGACCGCCGGGGACTTCACGGCCTCGGCGTCATTCACGCTGATGAAGCCAAGCGGGCATGTCAACTACTACGGCCTCATCTTCGGCGGGGCCGACCTGGGCGCCGCCAGCCAGAACTACATCTACTTCCTCGTCGCCCAGGACGGGACCTACACCATCCGCCACCGCGCCGGCGACCAGGTGCACGACATCCAGAGGGCGTCGAATGCGGCCATCAGACAGCCGGACGCGAAGGGCCAGTCGACCAATGCACTGGAGGTCCGCGTCGCCGGCAACACCATCTCGTACGTCGTCAACGGCACGGTGGTGCACACCACGCCCAAGTCCGGCATGACCGCGAAGACCGACGGCATCGCTGGCGTCCGCGTGAACCACCTGCTGGACGTGCACGTCGACGGCTTCCAGGTTCAGAAGAAGTAGGACCGATCCCATGACCCGGGCGCCCGCAACCAGGATTGGCCTGTGGGCGCTCCTGCTCGCCTCGGCGGGTTCGATCGCGCTCGCCCAGCGTGGCGGCCCGCCGCAGGAGCCGCCAGTCAGGCGTCAGCCCGGCGACACTCCGGTCGCCGGGCAATGCCTCGTCAAAGAAGATCTCGATCTCATCAGCAGTCTGCAGGCGCTCAAGCGTCCGACGCTCGGGGTCGAGCGCGACGGCGCCGGCGACGATCAGCCCCCGTTCAATCCGCACTATTTCGTGGGCACGTGGAAGGTCGAGGGCGTGCTCCCCGAGTCGCCGCTTGCACCGGCGGGCGACGTGACAGGGAGCGAGACCATCCGCCAGGTGGAGTCGTGCACGTACGAATCCATGTTGCAGGCCAAGAGTCCTGGCGGGCCCTTCACCGTAAAGGCGGTGATGGTGTACGACCGCGCCGCGGGGTACGCCGTGCGGAGCGAGCAGGACAGCCGCGGCTTTCAGCTGCTCAAGACGGGCCGCGTCGGGGGCGATGCGGGCGGGTACTTCACCCACCACTGGGACGCACCGCCGTTTGCGTACAAGGGGAGGCGAATCCACCTGCGAGGAACTACATTTCTCGCGTCACCCGACAATTTCCGGCTGCGCATGCAGATCTCAGTTGATGGAGGGCCGTTCACCAACTTCGGCACGCTGTGGTGGAATCGACAGGCGGCCGCCCGCTAGCGCCGTCGGCGGACGTCTTGCCGACCTGCGTTGCCGGCGTGCGGAGTTGGGTGGTCTTCGAGCGGCGTTACTCGCAGCGTTCGGCCAGGCTGATGACGCTGATGAGGTTGATACGCTTCTGGCCGTCGACCTCGACCAGCGGCCCCTTGACGAGCACCTTGCGGCCGGCCTGAAGCTGTCCCGAGGCGTTGGCCGTTTCGGCCGATGTGAACTCGGCTCGCCTGCCAGTTCTGAGCAGCCCCTCGGCATCGAGGAAGTCGGCGACACCAACCAACTGAAACAGATTCGCTCCGAGCGCCGCACTCCTGGCTTCCTCCACCTGCTTCAGGTTGAAGGCCCCAGGCGCGCTCACCCGCGGGTCGCTCGCCCGGCCGAGCCACCACGTTTCCGCTCCGCCGTCGCGGCGTTCAGCGCAGCCGACGCTCTGGACGATATCCACTTTCGGCTTCCCGGCGCCGGCGGGCTGCCGGCGAAGCTGTGCCTGGGTCGAGGAGGGAGCGCCCATGGCAACGGCGGCCAACAAGGTCAGCACGCGGCGGTCGGTCATCGAACTGTTCCACCCGGCGGCCTTCGCGGCCAGCCGCTAGTTCTGACCCTGCCCTTGCGTGAAGGTCTGCGATCGTCGCTCCAGCTTATCGACGGTGTAGCGGACGCTCGTCAGAAACATGTCGTCCCAGCTCTGCTCGGACCAGTAGACCTCTTTGTTCGGCGCCGGGTTCATGCGGTTCTTCGCCGAGTTATCGTACCGGCCGATCGCCTTGACCGTGCTGCCGGCCGGAACTTTCAATGGCTCGGCGAACTCATAGGGAAGCTGCCAGTTGAAGTCGTAGTTCGGCACACGCAGCAGCACCTCTTCGCGGCCGTCGGGATAGGTCAGCACGTACGTCACGTCCTTGCCGCGCAGGTGCATGTGCAGCGTGATACCCCACAGCGTCACATCGTCCTGGAACGCGGCGATGCCGGTGACGGTCCAGTTCGAAGCGTTCGGGGGAATCGGCGCGAGCAGCGGATTGACACCAGAGCCTGCGCCGCGATTGATGCGCGGCCGCTGCCCGGCGATGATCGGTTGGCTTTCGGAGATCTGATCGCCCATTCGGGCGGCTCGCTCGACGTTCAGCAGCCGGCCGTCCTCCCACCACACGCCAATCGACGGCCGCGCGGTCTCGGGCCTGCCGGTCGCCTGATAGTGCAGGTTCCAGCGAATGTAGCGGAAGCGATCGCCGCGGATCGTGCGTGCCTGTCCGGGCCGCGCGACCCGCACGCCGGCGCCGGGGATGTACGCGCCAAACCCGCCTCCGTCCTCCTCGTCTTCTTCGACGGCCAGGTCGCCGGTGTTCACGACCTGCACGCCCTCTTTGGCCGGAACAGGAACATAGTCAGTGATGGGTCCACCCGGCCACGCAGGGCCTCTGCCGAGGACCGTGCCTGGCGGCAGGTTGCGAACCGCCGTCGTGATGTGGTGCGTCGCCTCGAAATTGCCCGGCAGTACCTGCGTCGCCGCCACGAGTTTCGTCTCGTTGAACGGCAGCGGCGTGTAGAGATTGAAGTTCG
>CAZCEL010000008.1:0-25422 GCA_964497175.1 uncultured Bifidobacteriaceae bacterium | reverse complement strand
GGTTGATGTAGTTGAACCAGGACGCGATCAGCGTGATCTGCAGGATCGCACGGTCATCGAAGCCGGCGGCGCGCAAGCGGTCCAGATGCCCCGGACCGATGCAGGTGGCGTCGCGCGTCACCTGCTCGACGTACTCGAGCATCACTCGATCGCACTCCTCCATCGGCGCCGAGCGGAAGTCGCGCGTCAGCGCCTCCACGAACCCATCATCCAACGTGACCCGACGCAGAAACTCTGCGTGCGACTCGATTCAATACTGGCACCGGTTGGTCGCCGAGACGACCGTCGTGATCATCTCGTGCTGGCGGCGCGTCAGCGGAAGGTCGGGTGACATGAGCACACCGAACGTGGCGAACGCGTGGTACAACGCATCAGGGATCAGGCTGTGCGACGCGACGATGCCGGATGTGCCGTCGCCGGCCGGAAAGACAGGCGTTCCATACTCGGGTGGATAAAGCGCCCGCTGTCGTTCCAGCGCGTGCGTCAGCGCATCGTCGGCGTCAGCCAGCGGTACTGTCTTGATCCAGGTCATGGCAATGATGCTCCTGCGGGGCGAAGAGGCTCTGTCCTAAGGACCTGCAGCCAAGCGAGCGAATTATACGGCGTACCCGACGATGTCGCTCGTAATCGGAAGGCCTCTCGGACGGGCGTATACTCTCGACTGCGAAGAGCAACCTCCTGAGAGGCTCATCTGCGAAGGAGAGAAGACCCATGGGTTCGAAGCGACCTGCGCGAAGGGAATTCCTGAAAAGCGGCGCCGCGTTGGCCGGTGGTGTCACCCTGGGAGCAGCAGCGCCCGCGGTCGGCCAGACACCAGCCTCGCCGGCGTCACCAGCCTCGCCAGCGTTCATCAGGGGCAACAAGGAGATGATCGCCTACGGCGAGCGCTCCCGTTTCGTCACCTCGGTCCGCGTACCCCACGGCGGCAGGCCGTCGCCCGATGCCTTCGGGCTCGTCTTCCATGTGGCGGCTCCGCTTCAGGATTCGGTCGGGGTAATCACGCCGTCCTCGCTCCACTACGTGGCGACAACCCGCGGCTCCTTCATTCCGGACCTCGATCCCCGGGAACATCGCCTCATGATTCACGGCATGGTGGACCGGCCGCTGACCTTCACCATGGAGGACCTCAAGCGCTTCCCGTCGGTCACCCGCCTGCATTTTCTCGAGTGCGCCGGGAACCGGTCGACGCCCAGGGGCAAGACCGTTCAGGAAACGCACGGGATGACCAGTTGCGCGGAATGGACGGGCGTGCTCCTCTCTGTGCTGCTCAAGGAGGCCGGCGTGAAGGGCGGCGCCTCCTGGTTCGTTGCCGAAGGAGCCGAGGAGGTCAAGGGCGCGTCGAGCATGCCGTTGGCCAAGGCCATGGACGACTGTCTGGTGTGCTACGGCATGAACGGCGAGGCGGTGCGGCCCCAGCAAGGTTTTCCGCTGCGGCTGATGGTTCCCGGCTTCGAAGGAATCTTTGCTACCAAGTATCTGCGGCGAATCAAGGTGGTGGACCGGTACTACATGAACTACAACGACTACGGGCATCTTGATCAGGACGCTAAAATCGCTGCGTTGGAGTACCAGATCGGGCCGAAATCGGTCATCACTTTCCCTTCCGGGGGACAACAGCTGCCCGGCCGCGGATTCTACGAGATCAGCGGCTTGGCCTGGTCCGGTGGGGGAGCCGTTCGCAGGGTGGAGGTGTCCACCGACGGCGGCCGGCGGTGGAAGGACGCCGAGATTCGGGGGACGGCATATCGCATGGCGCATACCCGGTTCGGCTATCACTGGAATTGGGACGGAAAAGAGACCGAGCTCCTTTCGCGCTGCACGGACGAGCTGGGCCAGGTTCAACCGTCGCGAGCCCAGGTCGCCAAGTTCTGGAACGTGCCTCTCGATCCGTCTTACAGTGTGCCGGGGTTGGACAACACCATTCAGCCGTGGAGGATCGCCCGCGACGGGAGCGTGCACAATGGGAATGCTTAGGGTTCTCACGTTCGTGGTGCTCCTGCCAGTCTCCGCGCTGGCTCAGTCGTCCGCCACGTACGGGTTAGGAAGGACGCCGAGCGCAGAGGAGATCCGTGCCTGGGACATCTCCATCGGCCCCACAGGAGCGGAACTCCCGCCGGGGCGAGGAAGCGCCAAGGAAGGCGCGCAGGTCTACGTGCAGAAGGGGTGCGCGGGATGCCACGGGAGGACGGGGACGGGAGGCTCAGCGCCGGTCTTGAAAGCCAAAGCCGGGACGGACACGGACACCTGGCAGCGCGGGCGAGTACTGCCGGTCCGCTCGCCGTTTGCGACGACGGTATGGGACTACATCAATCGCGCCATGCCTCTCAACAGAGAGGGGACGCTGACCGCCGATGAGGTATACGCGCTGACGGCCTATCTCCTCTTCATCAACGAGGTCATCCCGGAGGACGAGATTCTCGACGCCCGGAGTCTGCCGAAGGTCAAGATGCCGATTGGCGACAGATTCGCTTCCCTGCCCGAGTGGAAGCCCAGGACGCCAAGGCTCAAGGGGTACCCGTACTGAGGGCCCTAAGCCTCCTCGTGGCGCCATGAGGAGGACGTGAGCGGCGTCGATCGAGAGCCTGGGAGCGGCGCGGCGGCTGTGACGATCGCGGAGAGCATCCGGACGGAGTCACCGCGTCGAATGCGAACGCTCTACTCCCTGTGCCTGCTCGTGGGTCTGGGCGGTCTGTTTGCTGGCGTCACCGGACCTCTCCTCAGTGCGTTCGTTCCTCCCCTCGTCCGGGATGCCCTCGGCGAGCGTCGCACGGTCATCGGGGTCGTCATGGCCATTGACAACGTTCTGTTGCTCCTGCTCGTCCCCTGGGCCGGTGCAGCATCAGACCGGGCCAACGCCCGCGGCCGTGGTCGGCTGCCCATCGTGCTTTGTGGCCTGGTGCTGGCGTCGGCCGGCATGGCGGCGTTCGTCTCGTCGGCGACGTTCGGCATCGCCGGGCTGCTTGCCGCGATGGTTGTGCTGTACACCGGCATCCATCTCCAGCGCTCCCCGTTCCAGGCACTCCTGGCCGATCTGGTCCCGTCCCGCTATCGCTCGCTCGCGGCCGGATCGGTCACGTTCCAGATGTGCGTCGGCGCGATTGTCTTTCTGATGCTTGGCGGGATGCTCGGCATGCAGCAGGCGTTCCTGATCGCGGCTGGCGTCGTGCTGATGATCGCCATCGGATTGGCGTTCCTGCTTCCAGAGCCGGCGGACGCGGAAGGGCGAGCCGCGGAAGCCTCGTTCCCTTCCCTGCTCGACGCCGTGGTGTCCGCGTTCCGCGGTCTGGTGCCAGGCATGCGATCCGTTTTCATCGCGTCATTCCTGCTCCAGCTGACCTTTCAGACGTTCACGACATGGTACGCGCTTCACGGCACCGAGCGCTTTGGCGTGCGGCCCGAAGACGTGACCGCCGGTTTCATCGCGTGGGCTGTTGGTGGGGTGATCGGCGCCCTGCCTGCCGGCGTCATCGGCCTGCGCATCGGCCGGCGGAACACGATGCTGCTCGGGTTCGGACTCATGGCCGCCGCCCTGCTCGCCCTCGACCGCGTCACCGATGTGACCCTGGCCGCACTCCTTCTCGCGCTCGCGTCCGCAAGCTGGACGCTCCCGACCGTGAACGCCTATCCGCTGTTTGTCGAACCTGTCCCGAGGGAGCGCCGGGGTGTCCTCGCCGCCCTCTTTCTGCTCTGCATGGCGCTCGGCGGCGCCATCGGCGATCCGCTCAACGGCAGCGTGTTCGACTGGTTCGGGAGCTATCGGCCGCTGTTCCTGATGATGGCCGGATACACGGCGCTGGCCTTTGTGGCGGTGCTCGCTATTCCGCGCGGCACTGGCGAGGCCGACGAGCGATTCCGCTGAGTCGCGTCGCTCGCAGTCGGGCTGGCGCGCCGATGCTACACGCAACTCGAACCCGCGATAGAGGTCCTGGAGGCGCCGGCGCGCGTCAGCCATCCCGTCCGACCCCGAGCGCATCGGCGACGCGGTTGATGTAGTTGAACCAGGACGCGATCAGCGTGATCTGCAGGATCGCACGGTCGTCGAAGCCAGCAGCGCGCAAGCGGTCCAGATGCGCCGTGCCGATGCGGGTGGCGTCACGAGTGACCTGCTCGACGTACTCGAGCATGACTCGATCGGACTCCTCCATCGGCGCCGACCGAAAGTCGCGTGTCAGCGCCTCTACGAACGCATCATCCAACGTGACCCGACGCAGAAACTCTGCGTGCGACTCGATTCAATACGTGCACCGGTTGGTCGCGGAGACCACCGTCGTGATCATCTCGTGCTGGCGGCGTGTCAGCGGCAGGCCGGGCGACATGAGCACACCGAACGTGGCGAACGCATGGTACAGCGCGTCAGGAATCAGGCTGTGCGACGCGACGATGCCCGACGTGCCGTCGCCGGTTGGAAAGACAGGTGTCGCGTACTCGGGTGGATAGAGCGCCCGCTGTCGCTCCAGTGCCTGCTTCAGCGCTTCGTCGGCGTCAGCCATCGGTACTGTCTTGATCCAGGTCATGGCGATGATGCTCCTTCGGGACGAACGGGCGGTGTGCCGAGTTCGGAGCCGACACGGTCGAACCTGTCGAGATTCATGACCTTGTCCCACGCCGCCACGAAGTCGTGCACGAATTTCTCCTGTGCGTCGTCGCAGGCGTAGACCTCCGCGAGCGCTCGAAGCTCGGAGTTCGAACCAAAGATCAGATCGACGCGGCTGCCGGTCCACTTGAGCTCGCCCGTGCGGCGACACCGGCCCTCGAAGCTCTGCCTCGCCTCGGACGTCGGCCGCCACTCCGTGTCCATGTCGACGAGGTTCACGAAGAAATCGTTGGTCAACGTCTCGGGCCGTCTGGTGTACACGCCGAGACTCGACGGCCCGGCGTTCGCGTTCAGGACACGCATGCCGCCCACGAGCACCGTCATCTCGGGGGCGCTCAGCGTCAGCATGCGGGCCCGTTCGAGCAGCAGATGCTCGGCAGCCAGCTCGTGTCCGGGTCCGAGGTAGTTGCGGAACCCGTCGGCCGTCGGCTCGAGCACCGCGAAGGATTCGATGTCGGTCTGCTCCTGCGACGCGTCCGTGCGTCCCGGCGTGAAAGGTACCTGAACGTCGTACCCGGCCTTCTTCCCGGCCTGCTCGACGGCGGCACACCCGCCCAGCACGATCACGTCGGCAAGCGAGACCCTCGTCCTTCCGCCGGCCCGGGAGTCGTTGAACGCCTTCTGGATCGTCTCCAGGGTCCGCAGCACCTTGGCCAGCTCGGGCGGATCGTTGACCTGCCAATCCTTTTGAGGCGCGAGGCGAATGCGCGCCCCGTTGGCGCCGCCCCGCTTGTCAGTGCCGCGAAACGTCGCGGCTGACGCCCAGGCGGTCGCGACCAGCTGGGAGAGGGACAGTCCCGATGCGAGGATCGTGGACTTGAGAGCGGCAATGTCCTCCGCTCCGACCAGTTCGTGGGTAACCGGGGGCACGGGGTCCTGCCACAGCTGCGGCTCCGCGGGCACCAGCTTGCCCAGGTACCGGGAGACGGGCCCCATGTCACGGTGCGTCAGCTTGAACCACGCCTTGGCGAAGGCGTCCGCGAGCTCCTGCGGATTCTCGAGGAAGCGCCGCGAAATCGGCCCGTAGTTCGGATCCATCCGCAGCGCGAGATCGGTCGTCAGCATCACCGGGGTGTGCCGCTTCGTTGGATCGTGGGCATCGGGCACGGTGCCCGCGGCAGCCGGGTCGGTCGGCACCCATTGCCACGCACCGGCAGGGCTCTTGACCAGATCCCACTCGTAGCGGAACAGAGTCTCGAAATAACTGTTGTCCCAGGTCACTGGTGTAGGTGTCCAGGTGCCCTCCAGCCCGCTGGTGATCGTGTCGCCACCCTTGCCGCTGCGGTAACTGTTCCTCCAGCCGAGGCCCTGCTCTTCGAGCGGGGCCCCCTCGGGTTCTGGTCCAACGTTGGTCGGAGGGGCTGCACCATGGGTCTTGCCGAACGTGTGGCCGCCGGCAATGAGCGCAACCGTCTCCACGTCGTTCATCGCCATCCGGCGGAACGTCTCCCGGATGTCCCTGGCGGCGGCGAGCGCGCTCGGGGTGCCGTTGGGCCCCTCCGGGTTGACGTAGATGAGGCCCATCTGCACCGCTGCCAGAGGATTCTCGAGCTGCCGGTCACCGCTGTAGCGCTGGTCGCCGAGCCACGTGGTTTCGGCGCCCCAGTAGATGTCCTGTTCGGGTTCCCAGACATCCTCGCGGCCGCCGCCGAAACCGAACGTCTTGAACCCCATCGACTCCAGGGCACAGTTGCCGGCGAGGATCATCAAGTCGGCCCACGAGATCTTCCGGCCGTACTTCCGCTTGATCGGCCAGAGCAGCCGGCGCGCCTTGTCGAGGTTCGCGTTGTCGGGCCAGCTGCCGAGAGGCGCAAAGCGCAGCGTGCCGGACCCTGCGCCTCCGCGTCCGTCGTGGATGCGGTAGGTGCCCGCGCTGTGCCAGGCCATCCGGATGATGAGCGGCCCGTAGTGGCCGTAGTCGGCCGGCCACCAATCCTGCGACTTCCTCATCACCGCCTCGATGTCTGTCTTTACCGCATCGAGATCAAGGGACTTGAATTCTTCGGCGTAGTTGAAGTCCTCACCCATGGGATCGCCCGCGGGCGGGTTCTGGTGAAGGATCCGCAGGTTCAGTTGGTTCGGCCACCAGTCATGGTTCGACCTGCCGCTGTGCGCTTTGCCCGAGAACGGGCAGTTCCTTTCGCTGTCCATGTTGACGTTGACCTCTCTGTGATGAGAGTGGGAATGCTCAGATCACGGGCGAGGGTCCACCAGAAACGTCACCCTCGCCTTGCGCGTCGACGTCCGGCTCGGGCGCACCGTCAGCACCTGGGCGGTCAGTCCCACGAGCCCATCATATCGCGCGTCTCATCCGGTTTGGCCCCGCCCCCCGTGTCGCTCACAGCACGGGCGAATGTCGGGTGAACTGACCGCCCTGCTAGTCAGTCGCAGGAATGACATATTCCTCGACGGGCAGCCAGGGATCCTGGGTCCTCATCGCAACCTTGGACGCGATGGCCACGACCAGATCCTTCCCCGGGACACAGCAGATCAGGTTGCCGCCCGACCCAGCGGCGGAATACGAGAAGGTCGCGTCCGTGCCTCTGAGCCACCAGTAGTACCCGTATCCGTTGGCATTCTGCCTCGTCGACTCCTCGATCCAGGCGTCCGGGATGACCTGCATGCCGTCCCACCTGCCGCGATTCAGGTACAGGAACCCGAACCGTGCCATGTCGCGGGGCGTGATCGTCAGCCCCCACCCGCCGGTGGTGATGCCGCCGGGATCCTTGATCCATCCGGTCACGTTCTTGCCGAACACGTCATCCAGCTGGAACGACGTCATGTCGTGATCCGGGATTTCCTTCATCCCGAGCGGCCGGAACAGTCGCTCGTTTGCGAACGCCCGCGCGCAGAGTCCCGTGGTTCGGGTGAGGATGGCCGAGATCAGGTGAGGGCAGACGCTGCTGTACTGAAATCGTCCCCGCTCGCCGCTCCGGCCCAGCAGGTCGAGACCGTACTGCACCCAGTTCGGTTGTCGCCGCAGTCGATTGAGCGGTTCGTATCCCCACGCTCCCGTCTTCCACGCCACCGGCGCGGTCATCGTGATCAGATGTCGGAGGGTGATGGTGCGCTTCTGCGGGTCGCCGTCACCGGGAAGGTACTCCGGAAAGAACTCCAGGACCCGCTGGTCCACGCTCCGGATAGAACCGGCCTCGATGGCAATCCCGACCAGGGCCGAGATGACGCTCTTGGTCACCGAGGCCACATTGTGAGTGTCCTCAGGTCCCCATCCCGGGCCGTACCACTCGAATGCGATGCACCCCTTCCGGACGACGACCATGCCCCGGATATGGCGACGGCCGGACCGCAGGAGCGTGTCGAGCGTGCCAAGCTTCTCGGCATGCATCCCCACCGCTTCCGGTCTGGCGGTCCGCCATGCCGAGGTGGGCCAATAGTCTCGCTCTGGCGGCTGCATGCCTCACCGGTCGCCGGGCAAGTACCTGCCAGTGAGGGACGCCGGGTTGTGTCGCAGCGCGTCAGAGGTGCCTTCAGCGATGATCCGCCCTCCGCCAGCTCCTCCTTCCGGGCCCAGCTCGATGAGCCAGTCGCAGGACGCCAGAACCAGCGGATCGTGCTCGACGACGATCGCCGAATTCCCGGCTGCGACGAGCTCATCCAGCAGGTCGATGAGCTTCGCGGTGTCGTACAGGCTGAGGCCCGTCGTCGGCTCATCGAGCACGTAGAGGATGTTGCCCTTCCGCCGCCGGCCGATCTCTCTTGCGAGCTTGATCCGCTGCGACTCGCCTCCGCTCAGGCTTGGCGTGGGTTGCCCGAGCTCGATGTAACCCATGCCGATCCGCTCCAGAACCTGCAGCGTGGCGAGGATCCCCGAGTGGCCCTCGAAGAACGCAACGGCTTCCGAGACGCGCATGTCCAGGACGTCGACGATCGTCTTCTCCTTGTACCGTACCGACCGCGCTTGGTCGTTGTACCTCTGCCCGTTGCACGCCTTGCAGCGTGTGGACATCTCCAGCGTGCCGCCGAGCGAGATCGTCTCACGGCCGCTCCCCCCGCACCCGGAGCATGCACCGTTCGAGTTGAAGGAGAAGTGGCCCGCCGACAGCCCGCGCTCGATCGCCTCTTGCTGGCTGGCAAACAGCTTCCGGATCCGATCCCAGATGCCGATGTAGGTCACAGGGTTGGAATTCAGGTGCCGTCCGATGGGCGCCTGTGATACCTCGGCGAACCCGGCGAGATGCTCCACACCGTCCAGCCTGTCCGCGACGGTCTCGATGAAGGCGGATTCGACCTCGCCGTCCGCCGCCTCCCCTTCATTACGGGCCGCGACCGGCTCCACGGGATCGTGAAGCTGCCTTTTCAGGAGAGGAACCAGCGTATCAGCAATGAGCGAGCTCTTCCCGCTGCCCGACACTCCGGCGATGCCGACCAGAACTCCCAGTGGAAACGAGACGGTGACGTCCTGGAGGTTGTGGGTTCGGGCGTGCCGGAGCGTCAAGCCGGGCTTACGCGCGAGCACACGATCACGATTCCTGACCGGCATGCTGGCTCTACCCGACAGGTACTGGCCCGTGATGGAGTCCTCGCATGCGAGCAACCCCGGGAGGTCGCCCTGATACACGACGCGTCCGCCTTCGACGCCCGCTCCCGGGCCGATGTCGACGATGTGGTCCGCCATCGCGATGGTATTGCGGTCGTGCTCCACCACGATCACCGTGTTTCCGAGCTCCTTCAGCTTGGTGATCGCGTGCAGGAGCTCGGCCTTCTCCGATTCGTGCAGCCCGATCGTGGGTTCATCGAGGATATAGATCAGGGAGTCCATCCTCGAGTCGAGATGCATGTTCAGGAAGCGGCGCTGGACCTCTCCGCCGCTGAGCGTGGACATCTCGCGGTAGAGCGAAAGGTGACCAAGACGCGAGCCGATCAAGGCCGTGATCTTGCGCAGGATCTCCGTCAACAGGTTGGTCCCGAACGGTGTGAAGGATCCCTGCGTCAACAGGGCGTCCAGGAAGTCCCGCGTTTCCGCCAGGGTCATCCGTCCGACCTCTCCGATGTGCCTGCCGTTCAGCAGCACCCGCCGCGCGTCCTCTCCGACCCGGAATCCACGACATGCCGGGCAGACGCGCAGCGTGTAGACGCCGCTGGGATCCTCCCCATACTTGTACAGCCGACCCTCGAAGATCCGCATCAGGCAGTAGCTGCGCCGTTGGGAGTTGCTGCCGACGAAATGGCCATGGATGACTTCCTCCTTCACCTCGTCGGGGAGCTTCGCGAACGGCGTGCCGATGTCGTTGCCGAAATCTGGCGAGGAGTCTCGCGTAGCCCGGTGTCATCCCCACCCGGTCAAAGACCTGCTGGAGCGTCGTGCGATCGTCGGGGACCAGCTTGTCCAGGTCGAGCTCATGGTCTGTGCCCCGACCGGAGCACTTCGTGCACATGCCGTCGGGCGCGTTGTACGAGAAGCAGCGCGCCTCCAGGCGTTCCTCCGTCGTCCCGCACGAACGGCAGGTCAGGTCATCGCCAACCGGCGTCGCGCACGAGCTGCACGTGATCCGGCCTTCTCCGGCGTAAAGGACCGCGAGCATGTTGAGCAGGCGGGTCCGCGAGCCCACCGTCGAGCGCGGATTGCTCTGACGGATGAGGCTCTGCTGCACCGCGACCGTCGGGGCGATCCCCGAGATCGTGTCGAACTTGCTCTCGTCCTCGAATCCGGCGAGAACGCCAAGCGACTGCAGGTACTGCCGACGGCCTTCCTCGAAGATGATGTCGAACACGAGGGTTGATTTGCCCGAACCGCTGACGCCCGTCACCACCACGAGCGTGTTCTTCGGGATGGAGACGTCGATTCGCTTGAGGTTGTGCAGCCGCGCACCCGTTATCGTCAGGTGGTGCATCCCTTTGCCTGGAGCGGATCATACAGAGACTGCGCGTCGGTTCCGAATGCACCTTCCGGCACATGAGATCACAGAAAGCCGCCGGCGCAAACTCCCGACCCCTGTCGGGCGCAGGATGAGTTCCCGATAGTCCCTCGGAACCGCCTCATGGCCACCGACTCGACCTCGCTCGGCGCGGAGATCGAGAAGTCGATCACCGGCCTCCTGACCCGCAAGGCAGAGACCTCCGCCCTCGCCTTGAAGGCTTTTCGCGAGACATTCGACGCCGCCTGGAGCGCGCTCGAAGAGCTCGAGGCGTCGGACGCCACCAGCGACGAGGCGCCCAGGCTCATCGCGCAGCTTACGCGCACAGTCTTTGATCACATTCAGAGCGTTGCCACTCAGACGCGGGCCGAGGCCGACGTTCGCGTCCAGGCCGCCGTCGCCGAGACACGGCGGCAGCGGCAGGAGATCGCCAGTCTTTCCGCGCAGTTGCTCGCCTTGGAGACGCTGGAGCAAGAGCGGGAAGCCGACCGGCGGCAGCGCATGGAAGCGGCCGCGGAACGCGCCCGTGCGGAAGCCGCGGAGGCCGCCGCGCGTCTCACGGACGTTCGCATCGAGGCCGAGCGGCTGCGGTCCGATCTCGAAACCGAGCGCAAGCAGGCGGCTGCCATGGTTCTCGAGGTCGGCACCTGCCGGATGCTCGCGCAGAAGGCGGAGGAGGCACGCGCCGAGGTCGCAGCCGAGCGGCAGAAGGAGTCCGAGTCCCGCAAAGTCCTCGAAAGCGAGTTGGTGGGGACGAGGGTGCTCCTCGAGGCCTCACGTAAAGAGGTCACCGACATTCGACAGAAGCTCCGGACTGCCGTTGCCGAAGCCGTCAAGCTGGTCGCGGCTGCCGACGCTATCGAGGCCGCCGAAACCCCAGCCGCACCTCCGAACCCGCCCGACGCTCCCGTACCCGCGCTCCCGGTCGAGGTCCCCGGGACGTCGCTGCTCGTCGAAACGCCGGACGCCGCTGCCGCCGAGAGCGCGGCGAGGCTGGAATCCCTGACGCGGGGGCCCGAGGACGTGCGGCCGGAAGCGCCGGACGAATCTGGCGCCTCCACCGGCGGATTCCTCAGACGACGGCTCGCGGCCATCGTGCGCGGGTAGGCGTCGTTCCGGTCGCGACTCGGCGCCCGGAAATCGTTTGACGTCCCGCCTCCCGTGACCGTACCCTGTGCATGTTCCGTACACGGAAGGGCGGAGCCTCTATCGGGTGCCTACGATGAAGAATGCACGCACGCTGCTTACCGGGGCTCCGGCCCTTGTTCTTCTCGCGGCCACGTGGCTAGTCGTGCCTGCCGCGCAGACGGGGGCGCGCCGCGGCACCGAAAACGGCGAGTGGCGCTACCTCGCGGGGGATGCCGGGAGCACGCGTTATTCCCCTCTCAATCAGATCACGCCTGCCAATTTCGAGACGCTGCAGGAGGCGTGGCGCTTCAGCCCGATTGACGTGGTCGGTCCGATGACCGCGCGCGCCACGCCGAGCTACGTCGGCGGGAAGCTCCTGAGCGTCGCCGGGCCGCGCCGCCACGTCGTCTCGATCGATCCGACCAGCGGGAAGATGCTGTGGAATTTCGTCGAGCCGCCAACGTATCGATCGAAGTACTCGATGCGCGCGTCGTACGGGAAGGGCGTGGCGTATCACGAGATCGACGGCCGTCCCGTCGTGTACATCACCACACCGGGCTTCTTCCTGTTCGCGCTCGATGCGCGAACGGGCCGGCCGCTGGAGAATTGGGGCCGCGAGGTGCGGCTGCCTGGCTTCCCGCGGACCGGCGTGGTCGACCTCGTCTCGGATCTGATTCGCGACTGGGAGCCGTGGACCCGGCGCAAGCGCGATTACGATCCGAACGAGGGCGTGCCGCTCGAGCTCGGCTACATCACCAGCTCCTCGCCGCCGATCGTCGTCAACGACGTGGTGGTCGTCGGCAACTCCGCCGAGCAGGGGTACCACCAGACACGGCAGGAGAACGTGCCGGGCGACATCCTCGCCTACGACGCGCGAACCGGGAAGCACCTGTGGAAGTTCCACGTGATTCCGCGGCCGGGTGAAGTGGGCCACGACACGTGGGAGAACGACGCCTGGCGCACGACCGGCGACGTGTCGTCGTGGGCGCCGCTGTCGGCCGACCCCGAGCGCGGCATCGTCTACGTGCCGACCAACAGCGCCACGCAGGACATGTACGGAGGGTTCCGGCCGGGCAACAACCTGTTCGCCGCCAGCCTCATCGCGCTCGACGTGAAGACAGGCAAGCGGCTCTGGCATTTCCAGATGGTCCATCACGACGTGTGGAACTACGACACGTCGACTGCACCCGTCGTCATGGACGTGAACGTCGGCGGCCGCCGGATTCCTGGCGTGTTCCAGGCGACGAAGCAGTCAATCCTGTACGCGTTCAATCGTGTGACCGGCGAACCGATCTGGGGATTCCAGGAGCGCCCGGTGCCTGCGTCACGGGTGCCGGGTGAGAGGCTGTCTCCGACGCAGCCGTTCCCGACCAAGCCTGCGCCGTACGAGTTCATCGGGCGCAGCGAGGATCATCTCATCGACTACACGCCGCAGATCAAGGAGCTCGCGCGGAAGCGGGCGCTCGAACAGGGGCTGTTTGCGCCGCCGTTCAATCCGCCGACGCACCGCGGCAACGCGGAGAGCGCGCCGGCGGCGCGATTCTATCCGGGAGAGGGGGGCGGCACGAACATCACGCACCCGCCGGCGGCCGATCCGACGACGGGGATCATCTACATTCCGTCGCACAGCGGCGGCAGCCAGCGCGAGCTCATCCCCGGCAAGGAGCTGGACTGCTTCGGCCAGACGGGTACGACGGTGACGGCCTGGGTGCCGACGAGCGCCGGGTGCACGCCGGCGTCGGTGGAGGCGGCGATCGAGATGTATCCCGCCGCTGCGCAGAAGGCCGGCGCGGTCAAAGGCCGTGTTGGAGGCGGTGCCGGCGGTGGCGAGCAGGCCGCCGCAGCGGGCCGCGGCCGCGGCGGCCGCGGGGGCGCTCCCGCGTCCGACGATCCTCTCTCAGGGCTGCCGCTCTTCAAGGGGCCCATCGGCCGCATCACCGCGATCGACCTGAACACCGGTGATCACCTGTGGGTGATTCCAAACGGCGAGGCGCCTCAGCAGCTGCAGGACGCCATCAGGAACAACCCGCTTCTCAAAGCCGCGAACGTGAATCCGAACATCGGCCGCGCCAATCTGGGCGGCGTCATCGTCACGGCGACCATGCTGATCGCGCCGGGTCAGACCGCCGACGGCACGCCGTACGTGTTCGCGCTCGACAAGCGCACGGGCAAACGGCTCGGCCAGGTGCGGACCGCCGGAATGAGCAGCTACGGGATGATGACGTACATGCACCAGGGCAAACAGTACCTGGTGGTGCAGCTCTCGAACGGCCTCCAGGCTTTCGCGCTTCCGTAGAGCCGGGGACCGCACACGGGCGGGCCGGGATCGTGCGCGACACGAAACGTGAAACCGCGCACTAGTACCCCGAGATCACTACGCGAAATCCGATGAAGGCGCGCCGGGCCCCCGGATCGGCGGCGCCGCGCGTGGTGACGCGGATGTTTCTCGCGGGATCGGCAAAATGCCCGCCGCGCATCACCCAGAGCGCGTCAGCGTCGAGATCCTTGCGGTCGTCGGTCGGATCGTACGGATACGGCTGATACGGGCTGCGGGTCCACTCCCAGACGTTTCCGCTCATGTCGCGCAAACCGGAGGGGCACTCCGGGCAGGCGAACTGACCCACCGGCGCGACGCCCCTCGCCTGGAAGTTCGCGCGGTCCGATCTGGGCTCGTTCCCCCAGGGATAGATGCGGCGATCGGTTCCCCGAGCGGCTTTTTCCCACTCGGCTTCCGTCGGAAGACTGACGCGCCAGCCGCTGCGGAGCAGCGCCTTCAGGACCGGAGGTGTACCGCGCCATTCGCGCAGCTGCCGTTCGAGCCAGCGGCAGTAGGCGAGCGCGTCCGGCCACGAGACAAACGCGACCGGATGATCGGGCTGGCCCTGCAGCGCGCGTTCGTTCGCCTTGAAGCGAGTCGACTCGACAAACGCCCTGAACTGCGCGATCGTGACCTCGAAGCGGCCGATGTAGAACGCGGGAACGTCCACCGTTCCCTGCCATCGTTCGTTGTCGAACGCCAGCGGATCGATGCGGACGTCGGTGCCCATCTCGAACGGGCCGCCGGGGATTTCCACGAAGCCCAGGAGGTCCTCGGCCGGCATCCACCACGCGTCGGGCCGAAATCGCGGTTTCGCCGCGCTCCCGTCCGGCGCGACTGCAGGCCCGGCGTCGGCCCGTCCGGATTGTGCCCCGAGCGGCGCCGCGATGAGCGCAGCGGCAAGCAGTCCCGCCAGGAGCCGGACCGTCGTCGGCCGGCGCGCGAGATTCGTTCGCACGCGAAGGTCCATCAATGATCGCAGGTACTGTTGCCGGTTGGACACCTCGCGCATCGCCAGCAGGCTGCCACGATGAGGGGCGAGTTGCAACTGCGGGGCAGCTGGCTCACGTCCTGATTTTCGAGCGGGGGAAGCGTCCCCACTTACCGGGCGCTGGGCCTTGTCTCGTCCCCGGCATCAGATCGCGAGTTCGGCCAGGAAACGGTCGGCGCTTCGTACCCTGATCCCCTCGCTGACGGTCCGATCGACTCCTGGCGTGGTCAGCAGCTGCACAGCCTCAACCTGCGGATGCTTCCGTTTCAGATACAGGAGGTGGGGACTCACGCTGGTGTCCGAGACTTTGCACTCGACGAAGCGGATCGGCGCCCCGTCCCGCAGTTGGACGAAATCCACCTCCCGCCCGTTGATGTCACGAAAGAACCGAAGCTCCATATCCAGGCCTTCACAGTCCTCGAGATAGTGGCACTCCTTGAGCAGATGAAACGCGACCAGGTTCTCGAAGCGCGGTCCGCCTTCCGGCACTTGCATCCAGTCGAAGAGGTAGTGCTTACGGCTCTTTTTCACAGCCTTGATCCGTGGAGGGCCGTACGGCAGGAGTCGGAAGATGAACAGCAGCCGCTCGAAGATCTCGAGCCAGCGCTCGACCGTCCTGTGAGCGACCTGAAGGTCTTCGCGCGCCGCGTTGACTGACAGCGGGGCCCCGACCAGCGCCGGCAGCCGTGTGGCCAGCAGCTCCAGGGCACCCAGCTCCTCGACGCGCTCCAGCGTCGCCACGTCGTCGCGCACGAGGCGCGACCGATAGGCGCGCGACCAGCGGCGCGCCTGCGTCGCGTCTCCGCCGAGGAGCGGTTCGGGGAATGGACCGAGCGCGAGCAGATCGCGCACCGTGCAACCGGCCTCTCGAAGTGACAAGGGATACAGGCGCAGGTGGTGATAGCGTCCCTGCAGGGAGTCGCCGCCGCGGCGATAGAGATCCAACCGGGCGCTGCCTGTCACGAGGATCTGCATCCGGTCGCGGTGGAGGTCGAACAGGCCCTTCAGCAGATTGCGCCAGCGCGAGTACTTGTGCAGCTCGTCGAAGACCACAAGCCCCTCACGGGGAAAGTCGCGCTCGAGAATCCTCCCGCGCGACTCATCGTCGTCCCAGTTGAGGTAGCGCGCCGTCGCCGCGAACCCTCGCGCGGGAAGGAGCGAGCGCGCCAGTGTGGTTTTCCCGGACTGACGCGGTCCCGAGAGCAGGACCAGCTTACGCTGCAGGTCCGCCTTGACCTGGGGGGTCAGTGCGCGCGCGAGCATGTGGAACAGTACCGCCGGCGAGGCAGACGAGGCAAGAACTTTCACGTCCAGGTGAAATTACAGGTTCGCGCCGGCAGCACAGCAGCCAGCCGGACTGTCATCGTGGCCCGGCGCGCGAGATCCGTTCGCACGCGAACGTCCATCCGTGATCGCAGGCGCGCGCGTACAGCTCCCCTTCAGGCATGTCGACCAGGTTGCGTCCGCCCTGGCGGAGCAGCAGCCGCAGGTCCAGGGCTCGTGGCCGCGTCTCGCTCACGGTGTCGGGGTCGAGCAGATTGATGCAGCCCGGCTGAAACCGCAGCTCGCACGCCTTCGAAAAATACGTCAGCGAGCGCTCGACGTCCGCGGTGACGAGGGCTCCCTCCTTGTAATGCTTGCCAAGCTGGTTGCACGCCCATCCGGCGTTGTCGCCGCAGTAGGTCGCCTCGAGCTGAATGAGGCGCGCGCAGGCGGTCGGTCGGTTGTCGTGGCACGCCTGTTCCCAGAACGGGAGCGCATCGCCCCTGTGCATGCCGTCGGTCGCGCCGACCGCCGTCATCGCGGCGAAGAAGAACATCCACGCCGACATGTGGGCCAGGTTGGCGCGCCCCAGCGGGCCGTCCAGACCGAGACGATGGAGGATCGCGCTGGCGCCGATCCCGTGCACCACGCGATCGATGCGCTGGACGCAGAGGTTCAGCAACGGCACGCAGAGCAGTTTGTCGTAGAAGGTTGGCGCCCCGATGGCGCCGAGCAGCGAGTACAACGCGAAGACACCCACGCCGTACGACACGCCGAACACCGCCCGCCCGAGCGGCGTTCTGGGCGACGTCGACGGATCGGTCACGAGCAGGTGCAGGCCGAGGAACACCGCGCTCGGAATCTCGGAATCGAGAAAGTAGGGCACCCCCGCCATGGCCCAGTACAGCGCGCTGAGGCCGAACAGCGTCGCGGCAGCCGACGCGGCGACAGGCGTAATCCAGAAGAAATACATTACGACCAGGCCGACGAGGAACAGCACCGTGTAGATCCGCGGCGCGAGGCTCAGCGTGGTGGCGATTTCCTGTCCCCAGGTGAGATGGCTCGTCCCGGTGCCAATCAGGACGAGCGAGAAGAGGCCGAGGGAGAACGCCGACGGATTGAAGATATGGACGTGCCGGCCTTCGCGCTGCCACCTGACAAACTCTTTGCCGAGGAACCCGGCGGCGACGAGCAGGAACTGCAGATGGAACCAGTCGTCCTTGAACCAGAGAAACAAATTCGTGCTGAAGATGATCGGCAACGGTCCGAAGCCGAGCACGAAGCTGCCGCGCCGCGACCACGACAGGAGCATGTCGAACGCGTAGGCGAAGACGATCTGCGCGACCAGCAGCCAGGCGTAGTCGTAAACCGGTCGCCAGTACCAGCCCCAGTACGCGTAGATCGACAGCTGACACATGGCCTGCACGTAGTGCTGCGGCCGCGGGGCGGCGAGGAGCAGCGTCGGGACAGGCGACGATCGTCGCGCGACAAACAGCGCGGCCTGCCAGAGGAGGAGCGCCGCCGCTGCGCCCCAGAAGGATCTGGCGAGCACGACGTTCTGCTGGACTCGTGGCAGAAAGGACAGGAGCAGGAGCCCGGAGGTCAGCGCGAGCGGCGCCCACGGCGCGCGAACCACCGGAGCGGCAGCGGGCGCCGGCGCCTTTGATGGGCGATTCGAGCGGGTACGCGGCTGGCCATGCGGCATGATGTTCGTGGCCCCGAATTATACGGCCGAGACGCGATTGCCCTTTGGCCCGAATGGCTCTACAGTTCCACCCATGACCAACACGTTCCCTCCACGACCCCTGACCCGCCGCGACCTCCTGCGCCTTGCCGGCATGAGCGCCGGCGCCTCGATGCTGCTCGGCGCCAGAGCCCTGGACGCGCTGACACAGCAGTCGACCTCCGCACGGACGGCCGCGTTCCCCTCCGGGTCGGTGATTCGAACCGTCCTGAACGATCTCGCACCCACGACCATTACCGGACCAACGCTCTTCCACGAGCACATGTCGCTCAGCACGGCTTACTGGGACCAGATGCTCGCGAGCTTTCCAGCCAATGTAAAGGACCGGCTGGCCGTGCCGAAGGGCGAGACCTACTTTCTCGAAAACCTCGATCTCATCGTCCAGGAGATGCGGGCCGCCAGGCAGGACGGCATCGGCTGCATTGTCGACGGCGGCCACGCCGACATGGGCAGGAGCGTACGGTTTCTGCGCGAGGCTTCGACGCGGTCCGGCATGCCGATAGTGGTCAGCGGCGGCTACTACACGCAGCCCTTTCATCCCTCCGATCTTGCGAAGATGACCGACGATCAGATCGCCGAGCGGTTCCTGCGCGAGGCCGCCGCCGAGCGCTGGGGCGCGTACGGCGAGATCGCCAGCTCGACCGAGATGACCGAGGGCGAGCGGAAGGTGCTTCGTGCCGTCGGGAAAGCGCACTTGAAGAACGGCCTCCCGATCTTCACGCACAACACCGGACTCAAACATGCGGTCGAGCAGCTCGACATCCTGACCGGCCTCGGCGTCAAGGCCGACCGCATCGTCATCGGCCATCTGGGCGATACGTTCGATCCCAAGGCCGAGCTCCACCAGTCCATCTGCCGGCGCGGTGCGAGCGTCGGCTTCGATCGGGGCATCGGCGAGCCGCAGGCGAAGATGGTCAAGGTGCTGGTCGACGCGGGACTTGCCGACCGCGTGCTGATGTCGTCCGACTTCGCCATCGTCGGCGACACCAAGGCCAAGGGAGGCCCCGGCTACGCAAAGACGGTGACGCTTGGCCGTCCTGCGCTCAGGGCTGCCGGCGTCGACGCGGCGGTGATGGAGGCCATGCTCGTGGACAATCCGCGCCGCTTCCTCGCGTTCGTGCCCAGGTAGTCGGCCGTGGACGTGACGTTCCTTGCTACAATGCGGTCGATAGTGCCGCGCCCGTAGCTCAGCTGGATAGAGCGACAGGCTTCGAACCTGTAGGCCGGGGGTTCGACTCCCTCCGGGCGCACCATCTTTCCGCCGGGCAGCAGCCCGGCAGTCACCCGAACCCGACACGAGGCCCACTGTGACACGAGTCCGATCCGCGTTCGCACTGGCGGCCCTCGCGCTGATGTCCGTCGCCGTCGGCGCGTCCGACAACTGGCCGCAGTGGCGGGGGCCGGACATGGCCGCGGTGGTCGCCGACGACCCCGCGCTTCCCGAACGCTGGAGCGCCACTGACAACGTGGCGTGGAAGACGCCGAGTGTGGTCGCGTTCCAGGAGGGCGAGAAACCACGCAGGCGACAGCGCATCGAGGCCGGCGCCACGTTCACCTCGTCGCCGTGGGCCTACAACGGGAAGGTCTTCCTTCTCAGCGAGGACGGAAATACCTACGTGATCGAAGCGGGCCCCAAGTACAGGCTGATCGGCAAGAACGTCCTCGACGAGATGACGCTGGCGTCGCCGGCCGTCGCAGGCGGCCGCCTGCTGATCCGGACCTCGTCGAACCTGTACGCCATTCGCGGGCAGAAGTGACCTGCAGTGCCTATTCTCCGGGCGGTTCAGCGGATCGCCGTGCTGTGCCCGATGGTCATCGCTGCCTGCGGAGGCCCTCCGGCGGCTGCGCCGGCGGGCGGTGCGGCTGGTGAGGGGCCGATAGCCGGCCCAGCCGACCGCCAGTTCGTCGGATCGGCCGCGTGCGAATCCTGCCACCAGGATATCTACGCCCGCTGGAAGACCACGCTCATGGCCAACGTCGTCCGCGATCCGGCGCAGCACCCCGACGCGATTCTCGGGGACTTTTCGACGGGGCATCCACTTGTGAGGTTCACGAAAGACGACGTGGCGTTCACCTATGGCAGCAAGTGGAAGCAGCGGTACTTCACGAAGATCGGCGACGACTACTTCGTGTTTCCCGCGCAGTGGGACGTCCAGAACAAGACGTGGCGCGCCTACGGACCGAAGAAAGGCGCCGAATGGTGGGCCGAGTTCTACCCTGAGGATCAGATGCAGCGGCCGGCCGGCCCGCTCTGCGACGGCTGCCACTCGGTGAACTACGACATCAGAACAAAGAAGGTGACCGAGTGGAACGTCGGATGCGAACGCTGCCATGGCGCCGGCAGCCAGCACGTGCGGGACGAGAAGGCCGCCACGATCGTCAACCCTGCGCAGCTGGACGGCGTCCGTGCAGATGACGTGTGCATCCAGTGTCATTCGCAGGGCCAGCCGCGGCGCAATCCCATTGAAGGGCGCTATTACGACTGGGCCGTCGGCTACCAGCCCGGCGATCGACTGGCCGATGTCTGGCGGCTCGAAGAGCATCACCTCGGCACCGCGTCCTCCACGCACTGGCCCGACGGAACCGCTCACAAGAATCGCATGCAGGGCAACGACTATGTGCAGAGCCAGATGTACGTCAAGGGCGTCCGGTGCTACGGCTGCCACGACGTACACGGCACCGAACACCCGGCGGATCTGCGGCTCCCTGGCAATGCGGTGTGCCTGCAGTGTCATGGGCCCCAGCTTCAGCCCGGACCGCGCGGGACGCTCGAGTTCCACACGCAGCACAAAGCCGGCAGCGAGGGCAGTCAGTGCGTCGCATGCCACATGCCCGCGATCCAGCAGACGATCGCCAACGTCAACGTGCGGAGTCACACGTTCCGGTTCATCTCGCCGGTACTCTCCGAACGCTACGGCATTCCGAACTCCTGCACGGCCGCCTGCCATAAAGACAAGACCAACGAGTGGGCAACCGAGCATCTGGCCGCCTGGCCTGGTGTGGCGCCGTGGCGCGTGGCGCCATGACGAGCGCGAACGGGGGCAGCGCCCGGCGCGACTGCGACGGCCGCACGGCTCGCCGAGCCCTCCTGAACAGACCGTTCGCGACTTTGCTTTCCCTTGGACTGGTGGTGTGCGCGGCGGCGTCCCCGACGCTTGCTCAGGCGGAGCGCTGCCGCGTGCTGTGCGCGCCGGAGCTGAAGATCGAGCCGACCGTCTCGATCGAGAACCTGTTTCGCGCGCCGCGGATCGAGACGCTCGACGAGCACGGTCTCGTCGTCGAGTCGGGACGCGAGTCGCGGGAGGCCGTGTTCGAGATCATCTTCGCGCTCGACGTACCGACAGCCCTGCCTCGTGTCGGGCTCACGCTCGAAGGGATCTTCAAGCCGTTCGGCAGCATCCACGTCAACCCGTTCACCGGCAGGACCGCGACCGACATCGGCAGACGTGGGATTCGTGACAACGGCGTCGAGATCGAGACCGAGCTCAACTTCCATGTGCTGAGCGAGGAGCAGACGGGTGGATGGATCTCGTCGCATGTGGACGTGGTGGACAAGTTCAGCCCGGCCCATCGACCCGACGCCAGCAGCGTGTTCACGCACAAGCTCGACCTCGAGTGGGACACCGCCTTTCACCTCTTCAACCGGCTGCCCGATGGGCACTGGCTACGGCACGTCGAGCTCGAAGTATCGCTGGACTATCTGGCGACCGGCCTGCCGCGGGCCGGCGACGTGCTGGGCGACGAGCGGTTCGTCGACCGCGCCAGCCCGTGGTCGCTCTCCTTCGTGATGGTCGTCCCGCTGGCCCCGCTCGTGCCGTGACGATGGACCTGCTGCCGGCGTGGGCGCCGAACCTGCACGCGCTCTTGATTCATCTGCCGATCGCCTGGTGGGTCGCGGCGGTCATGGCCGATCTCGTCGCGCTTCTTCTTCCCCGAGCGACGTGGGCGCGGTCGACCGGCACGTTCCTGTATCCCGTCGCAGCGGCGGCCGCCGTGCTGACGTACCTGAGCGGACGGCAGGCCGCGGCCACCGTGCTCGTGCCGGGCATGGCGCACCCCATCCTGCAGGAGCACTGGAACTGGGCGCTGGCCACGACGGTCGGCTTCGGCCTGGTCGCCGTGCTGCGTCTCTGGACGGAGCTGCAGCGTCAGGTTCCGTCCAGGTGGCTGCGCATTGTCACGTTCGCGGCAGCCGCGGTCGCGCTGGGCCTGCTCGTCGAGACCGGTCACCGCGGCGGGCGGCTCGTCTACGAGCACGGTGTCGGCGTGGCGCAGCCCTCAGGATTGCGGTAGGAAGAACGGTCTCATCGAACCCGGGCCGCCCGGACACTCGTCGTCGCTACGGACACGCCGTGCTCCACTGCCGGCAGTCCTTCGGTTCGGTGCCCTTGATCTCGATGAAGATCGACCGTCCCGGGTTGCTCGGGTTGTTCATGACCTCCGCGTGCGGGCCGAGCCCGGATTTCGTGTAGCTGGCGGTGTTCGGAGCCTTGTTATAGATGGTCTGCGTCAGCGAGCTTCCGCCGCCTTTCGAGCCATCCGGGTTCAGCACGCCGATGCCGCCTCCAGGCTCGAGCCCGATCGTGATGATGTCGCGGATGTGCTTGTGCATGAACGCGTCCTTGGGTCGGCCGATCTGCTCCCAGATGATCACATGCTCGTTCTCGAAGAGCTTCGTCGCGCCCTCGCGCGGAAACTGCGGCGGCCACTTCTGTGCGGCTCTTTCGGTCTGAGCAGCCAGGCCCGCCACGCCAATCACCGCCGACAGGGCGCAGAGGCCCAGCACGACGCCGTAACGACGATTGAGACGCTTCACAGTGCACCTCCCGAAAAGGAGACGAGGAACCGGCGGTCGCGACACTTATACCATCGTTGGCCTCCGCCCCCAAGGCTGCGCGGAGGCCCGCTCCGAAGGCCACGGTAGAATACCTGCCCCAATGTCCAGCCTGTTCGACTCCCTGACGCTTGCTCACGGGCCCGCGCTGAAGAATCGCTTCGTGCTGGCGCCGCTTACCAACCTGCAGAGCCACCCGGATGGCACCATCAGTGACGAAGAGCTCAACTGGCTGCGCATGCGCGCCGAAGGCGGATTCGGCCTGACGATGACGTGCGCCGCGTTCGTGCAGAGGGAAGGCATCGGTTTTCCGGGCCAGCTCGGCGTCTGCAGCGACGAGCACCTCGAAGGGCTGGCTCGGCTGGCGACAGCACTCAAGAGGCACGGCACGCACGCGATGGTCCAGCTGTATCACGGTGGGATGCGGTCGCCGGAAGCCATCATCGGGCGCAAGCCTCAGTGTCCGTCCGACGAGGCCCAGACCGGCGCGCGCGCCATGACCCGCGACGAAATCGCGCGTACGATCGACGCCTTTATCGCTGCCGCCCGCCGGGCCGATCGTGCGGGCTTCGACGGCGTGGAACTGCACGGCGCACACGGCTATCTCCTCTGCCAGTTCCTCAGTCCGGAAGTCAACCGTCGCGACGACGCCTACGGCGGCTCGCTCGAGAACCGATCGCGCCTGCTCTTCGAGCTGGTCGACGGCGTGCGCGCGGCGTGCCGGACGGACTTCACACTCGGCGTGCGCCTGTCGCCTGAGCGGTTCGGTGTGAACCTGGCCGAGGTGCGGCTCGTCGCAGCGCGCCTGATGCAGGAGGGTCGCATCGACTTCCTGGACTTGTCGCTGTGGGATGTGTTCAAGCTGCCCGAAGAGGAGGCCTTCAAGACGAGAAGCCTGCTGTCCTGGTTCACCGACCTGGACCGCGGATCCGTGCGCCTCGGGGCGGCAGGGAAGATCATGACCGGAGCGGACGCCGCCCGCGCGCTTGCCGCCGGCCTGGACTTCGTAATCGTTGGCCGAGCGGCCATCCTGCATCACGATTTCCCGCGGCTCGTCGCCTCCAATCCGGCTTTCGAGCCGACGCCGCTGCCTGTCACCGCCGACTACCTGTGCGCCGAAGGCCTGAGCCCCCCGTTCGTCCAATACATGAGGAACTGGAAGGGCTTCGTCGCGGAGGCGGCCACAACTGTCGCCTCCGTGACGGGCGCCTGACGAGAGATGGAGCGCAGATCTGATAGATTGATCGGGTAGGCGCCCGTAGCTCAGCTGGATAGAGCGTTGGCCTCCGGAGCCAAAGGCCGCAGGTTCGAATCCTGCCGGGCGCGCCACTCGACTCAGTTCTCTCGCGCGGTTCTTGCAGAGCGGACGACGATGGCCTCCCGAATCAGCCTGGTCTCGAGCCGTCCGGATGACCGGTGGCAGTACGCCTGTACCGAGGGCGATAGGGCCATCGGTGAAGGTGTCGGCGACACGGAAGTCGAGGCCCTCGAGCGCCTTGTTCGGGTTTTGCGAGACGGTGCGGCGTCAGAAGAAGCCGTCGCAGCGACGGAACTTCGTCTGCTTGCCAGGCGTCTAGCGACGCCGCCGCGTCGCGAGCCGCGGCCGGAGGTCGGAACCCGAGCGCCGAACGCGCCCAAGGCGCCGGCCTCGTGGCGGGGTCTCGACCGCAGGCGGCGGAGCCGGATTCCAGAGCCCGCATCCTGTCAGTCGTGCAACGCTCCGGTTCAACCGTACGTACATGTCACGATTCGCACGGCATTCCACGTCACGTTCAAGTGTGATCGGTGCGGATTCGTGTGGTCGGTCGAGATGCCGCGCAGCTAGAGGATCGTCATTCCTGAGCTGCACTTCGAGGGGCTCGTCCGCGGCGAGCGGTTCACCGTCGATTGCGATGCTCGGGACTCGCGCTGACGAGCTGCCCCTACATCGCCATTGCCGGTCACCGTCCAGTCGGCTCGGCACTGACAGCGCGTACGTACACGCCTGGCGGGGGGAACTCCGTCAGATCCAGATCGACGGTCGACCAGTCAGATGCCCCCGGCGCTGTCGCAATCGTCTGCCACTCGACGCCGTCGATGCTGACCTGAATGTCGACCTGAGCGTCTGACGGCGGTACCCAGACCTGCACGCGTGTGGCCGGGGACGTGACGATGAAGACCGGGGCCTCCTGTGCAAGCGTCGCTGGTGGCTCGGACGAGATACGGGAACCCTCCACCGGTCCGCTGTGTGCGGACGAGCGTGGGCGCGCCGGGCGTCCGCTGGGCGGACCCATGACCGTCATGCTGGTGCGAACCGATCGCGCAGGGGCGACGAGGAACGCCCCGGGCTCGAGACACACCGTGATGGCATTCAAATCCAGCGACGGCGTCGTCTGCAGGATGACGTTGTCGAGTCGGATCCATTGATCGGTGCCGACCGTCGCCGGGTACACCGACAACGTGGCGTTCGTCCACGCCTCGGTCGTGAACGACCCCATGTAGAAGGTCGAGAGCAGCGTCATCGGCGGGAGCCAGAACGTGCAGGCGTGCAGATCGCTGAAGTCGCCGTCGTGAATGAGGATCGTGACGCGCTTGCGCACCGTGCTCGAGTTGCCCAGGTCGAAGGTGGCCCCGAGAATCTGCCCGGCCGGCATGGGCTGGCCGGTTCCCTGCAGCACGACACCGGCGGGCACGCC
>CAZCEL010000007.1:0-25497 GCA_964497175.1 uncultured Bifidobacteriaceae bacterium | reverse complement strand
GAATGGTGCAGTTATTCCCGGACGGGCCCTTAGATTAGCAGCGCGAGGCCAACGCATCGCACCGGATTTCGCTTCGATACGATTCACGGAACGCGAACTCGACCTGTCAGACTTGTCGGGCGTGGTGCGTCTCGCGCCTGGCGCAGGCCGCGGACGCTCTGTCGTGCTCGATGACCATTCGTCTGGACGAGAAGGACGTGGCGTGGCCGTCGATGACGGTGTGTTGGCGCGGGCGCGGTTCCTTGCCGCTTGCCGGGCGTTGGCGACATCGTGTTCGGCCGCGAACGCGACGCCAGGAGTATGTTGAGGCCGGTGCGCGGGCGTTTGTCCTCTCCTGGGAGGTAAGGACCTCGTGCGCGAGGGCCCCTACCCCCGGTGCCCCGATCGGCGAGCGTGAAGGCTCGCCCGCGGATGGGCCTCCCGGTAGACCTTCACGAGCTGCGCTGCATTCACGTGCGTGTACCGCTGCGTCGTGCTCAGCCGGGCGTGGCCCAGCAGCTCCTGAATGACCCGCAGATCGGCGCCCCGCTCCAGCAGGTGCGTTGCAAACGAATGGCGCAGCGCGTGCGGGCTGACCCCCAGCCCCGCCTTCCCCAAGGCGGCGTATCGGCGGACGAGCCGATCGATGCTTCGCACCGTGAGCCTCCGTCCGCGGTAGTTCACAAAGAGCGGATCGCGCCGCCGGGCCCGCCCTGCTGCGGGCCGCGGCTCGGTCGCGAGCGCCTCGCGGTCCGGCAGGTACGCCCGGATCGCCGAGGTCGCGCTGGCATTGAAAGGGACCAGACGCTGTTTACCGCCCTTTCCGACGACCCGCACCATCTTCGCAGCGAGATTCAGATCGTCGAGGTCGAGGCCGGCCAGCTCGCTCAGCCGCAATCCGGACGCGTAGAACACCTCCAGAATCGCCCGATCGCGCCGGCCCAGGGCGTGGCCGCAGTCGGGCGATTCGACGAGCGCCGTGACGTCGCGCTCCGACAGGTGCACCGGGATCCGGACGTCCTGCTTGGGACTGCCGACGAGCGCCCCGGGGTCGCCCCTGATGATTCCCTCGCGGCGCAAGTACCGCAGGAAGGTGCGGACCGCCGCCAGCTTGCGTGCCGAGGTCGCGCGCGATTGGCCCGCCGCGTGGACGGCGGCCAGAAACGACCGGACCCCGTCGCGATCGATCGCGAGCGGGCTGAGGGCGACGCGCCCGACTCCGGCCGTCGACGCAAGGTGATCGAGGAACTGGCCGATGTCGCTTGCGTACGCGCGGACCGTATGCGGCGATACATTACGATTGAGGGCAAGGAACTCCAGAAAGGCGGTGAGGTGTTCGGTCACGCGGCGAAAAACTGCGGCGCCTGCACCCACTCGCCGAGCGCCCGGAGCGCGCGATCGGCCATCGCGAGCTTCCGGTCCAGCCGGCCCCGGGGTGGATGTCGCAGCGGCTCCATGATGCCGAAGGTGATGTTGGTCGGATCGTAGTGTGCCGGGTCGGCATGTGCGGCGTAGTAAGCCAGCGCGCCAATCGCCGTTGCGCGTGGCGGTGTCGACAGTGGCCGGCAGGTGGCCAGCGCGGCGGCATTGATGCCCGCCACGAGGCCCGACGCGGCCGACTCGACGTAGCCCTCCACCCCCGCCATCTGACCGGCCAGAAACACCGATGGCCTCGACCGCAGCTGCCACGTCTCGGCGAGGACCCGCGGCGCGTTGACATAGGTATTGCGGTGCACCATCCCGTAGCGCGCGAACTCGGCCTGTTCCAGCCCGGGAATCAACCGCAGCACCCGCGCCTGCTCCATCCATTTGAGCTGGGTCTGAAACCCGACCAGCCCGAAATGGTCGGCGGCCAGATTGTCCTGGCGCAACTGGACCGCCGCGTACGGTTGGCGGCGAGTCCGCGGATCGACGAGCCCGACCGGCTTCATCGGACCGTACCGCAGTGTATCGATGCCGCGGTGGGCCATGACCTCGATCGGCAGGCATCCCTCGAAGAACCGCTCGCTGTCGAAGTCGTGCACGACTGCGGACTCGGCACCCACGAGCGCCTGATAGAAGCGCTCGTACTCGTCTCTCGTCATCGGACAGTTCAGGTAATCACCCTGTCCATCGTCGACACTGCACGCGAGAGCCCGCGCGACGGGAGGGCCGGCGTCCCGGTTCCAGCGCGACTGACGGAAGACCTTGGACCGGTCGATGGTGTCGGCCAGCACGATCGGGCTGATCGCATCGTAGAAGTAGAGGTGGCCGGAGCCGATCAGGCGGGCGATGTCCGCCGAGAGCGCGTCCGAGGTGAGCGGGCCGGTCGCCACGATGACCGGCCGCCGTTCGCTCGATTCCGGAATCGCGCGAATTTCTTCCCGAACGACGGTGATTCGGGGGTGGGTCTCGACTTGCCGAGTGACCGCCTGCGCGAAAAGGCCGCGGTCCACTGCCAGGGCCGCTCCCGCCGGTACGCGGCTCGCGTCGGCAGCACGCATGATCAACGAGCCGAGCCGCCGCATCTCCTCCTTCAGCAGGCCAACGGCGTTGTCGAGCTTGTCGCCGCGAAACGAATTGCTGCACACCAGCTCGGCGAGCTGGTCGGTCCGGTGGACGAGCGTCGGTCGGCGGGGACGCATCTCGTAGACGGTGACGTCCACGCCGCGCGAAGCCGTCTGCCAAGCCGCTTCGCAGCCCGCCAGACCGCCGCCAACGATGCGAACCATTACGAACTGGCCCGGCCACGGGCACGCTTGCGTGCCCGCGACCTCGGTCGCGACGCGGATCGGACGGCGCCCGCTTCAGTCGCCGGCGTCGTGCGTCGCTTGCGCCGCCGCGCGGTCGAGGTCCGCCGGCCCTTCTCACCGTGGCGGAGCGCGTCGCGCCGGGCATCGAGCAGCGCTCGAGCTTCGTCGAACGACAGCGCGGCAGGATCCACAGCCCTCGGCACCGACGCGTTGATCTCGCCGTCAGTCACGTACGGCCCGTACCGTCCCTCGAGCACCTGCAGGGACGGGGCACCGCCGGACGATTCGATCGTCCGAATGACGCGCCTGGCCGAACCGCGTCGCCGCCGCGGTGGCTTGGGGGCCGCCAGCAGAGCGAGCGCCCCAGCCAGATCCACTGTGAAGAGGTCGTCGTCTGATTCGAGGGAGCGGAACTGGTCCCCATGCTTGACGTACGGCCCGAACCGGCCGAGACCGGCGACCACTTCCTGACCGGACTGCGGATCGACGCCCAGCGTGCGCGGCAGATCGAGCAGCCGGAGCGCCTGGTCCAGGGTGATCGTCGATTCAGACATGCTCGAGAGGAGCGACGACCGCTGGGGTTTCTGGGCGGCGACCGCACCGGGACCGCGTCTGTCCGGCGTTTCGCCCAGCTGCACGTATGCCCCGAATCGGCCGTGGATCACATAGACCGTCTGTCGTGTCCGTGGATCGACGCCGAGCGCGCGCGGGCCGGCGGCTCTGGCGCGAAGGATGGCCATCGCCCGCGCGACGGTGAGGTCGGCCGGCGGCAGCGTGGACGGCAGCGAGGCGGTGCTTCCGGGGCCGCCTTCGCCCAGCTGGAGAAACGGCCCGTACCGGCCGACCCGTACACGAATCGGCCGGGCGCTTTCCGGATCGGTGCCGACATCGAGCAAGGGATACGCAATCTGACCCTCTTCGGCGCCGACCGCGAGCTCGAGGCCGCGATGTTCACCATCCCCTTCGCGATAGAACACGCGCAGGAAGCTCAGCCAGTCGCGCTCGCCGTTGGAGATGTCGTCGAGCGCCTCCTCCATCCTGGCCGTGAATCCGACGTCGACGTAGTCACCGAAATGATCGCGCAGCAGCCGGGTGACCGCAAACGCCGTGAAGCTCGGAACGAGCGCCTTGCCCTGCCTGAAGACGTAGCCGCGCTTCTGGATGGTCGCGATCGTCGGCGCGTAGGTTGACGGGCGGCCGATACTGTCTTCTTCGAGCCGCTTGACCAGCGACGCTTCGGTGTAGCGGGCGGGCGGGGTCGTTTCGTGGCCGCGCGGATCGAGCAACAGCAGCACCAGACCCGCGGATCGAGCGTCCGAGTCCGCGACAATCGGGTCACCGACCGAGCATTTTGGCAGGATCGATTCCTGGTCCTCGAGCTCGGACGCCGGGTCGTCGGACCCTTCGACGTAGGCCCTGAGGTAGCCCGGGAACTCGATGGCCTTGCCGCTGGCGCTGAAGACCGCCGGCTCGCCGCTCGCACGGCCCGCCGTCAGCTCCAGCGTCGTCTTGAGCAGCCGGGCCTCGGCCATCTGGGACGCCAGCGTGCGCTTCCAGATCAGGTCGTAGAGGCGCAGGTCGTCCGTCTCCAGCTGACCTCGAACCCGCTCCGGCGTGAGGACGAACTCGGTTGGACGGATGGCCTCGTGCGCTTCCTGCGCATTTCGTACGCGCGTCTGGTACCGGCGCGGACCCCGGTAGTACTCGTCGCCGAACATCTGCTGAATCGCGCGGCCCGCCTCCCGGAGCGCCTTGTCCGAGAGCGTCGTCGAGTCGGTGCGGTGGTAGGAGATCAGACCTTCCATGCGGCCGTCGCCGAGCTCGACGCCCTGGAAGAGCCGCTGTGCGATCTGCATCGTGCGCTCGGAGGAGAATCCGAGCTTCCGATTGGCTTCTTGCTGCAGCGTCGACGTGGTAAAGGGGGGAGCGGGCCGCTGCACGAGCGGTTTCTCATCGACCGACGTGACCTCCCACGGCAGCTGGGCCATGAGCCGCGGGACGAGCGCACGCGACGCGGCTTCGTCGAGCAGACGCGCCTTCGAGCTCGCGGCGAGCTGCCCGGTCTGGGCGTCGAAATCCTTCCCCGACGCGAGCCGCTCGCCGCCGAGGCGTACGAGCGTCGCGGTGAATGCGCGATCGCCGCCCCGGATGCGGGCTTCCAGATCCCAGTACGTGCCCGCCTTGAACGCGCGCCGCTCCTCCTCGCGCTCGACGAGGAGCCGCACGGCGACGCTCTGCACGCGCCCCGCACTCAAGCCTGTTTGCACTTTCTTCCATAACACCGGCGACAGCGTGTAGCCGTAGAGGCGGTCCAGGATCCGGCGCGTCTCCTGCGCGCGAACCCGGTTTTCGTCGAGCGCATCGGCGCTCTTCAGCGCGTCGCGAATTGCCTCTTCGGTAATCTCGTGGAAATGAATGCGTCGCACCGGCACTCGCGGCTTGAGCACCTCGAGCAGGTGCCAGCTGATCGACTCGCCTTCCCGGTCCGGATCGGTGGCAAGCACCACTTCGGACGCGTCCTTCAGCGCGGCCTTGAGCGCCTGTACGTACTTGCGCTTGTCGGACGGAATCACGTAGTACGGCTTGAAGTCGCCCTCGGTGTCGACGCCCAGACGACCCCACTTCTTTCGCCGGATCTCTTCCGGAACCTCCCGTGCCGATTCCGGCAGATCCCGAACATGCCCGTAGCTGGCTTCGACGCGATATCGGTTGCCCAGGAATCGCGAGAGCGTCCGGGCCTTGGCGGGCGATTCCACGATCACAAGTGTCTTGGCCACTATCCCCCTTCTTCTAACACGACGTGTCAACCCTGATGAAGCGGCCGCCACCTGCGCGGCGGATCAGCCCCCGCAGTTCGAGCTCCAGGAGTCGCGGCAGCAGCCGCGGCACCGGCAGTCCCGATCGCGAGGCCACGACGTCGAGCCCGCACGGCTCGCCGCAGAGGAGACTGGCGAGAACCGGATCCGAATCGGGCGACGCGCCCCCGGGCGCCCCGCCACGCGACGGCTTGTCGCCGGCCGGGCCGCCCAGGCCGAGCTCCTCAAGAATATCGTCGGCTGACTCCACGATCTTTGCACCGTCGCGCAGGAGGGCATGGCCTCCCCGATTGCGGTCGGTCAGAATGCTACCGGGCACGGCGAGCACGTCCCTGCCCTGTTCGAGCGCGCAGCGCGCGGTGATGAGCGAGCCGCTTTTTGCCCCCGCCTCGACGACCACGATCGCCCTCGACAGCCCGCTGATGATCCGGTTCCGCCGTGGAAAAAAGACGCCGCGGGGCGGAGTGCCCGGCGCGAGCTCGCTCAGCACCGCGCCGCGTGCGGCGATCTCCCCAGCCAGCGTCCGGTGTTCTCCTGGATACACGCGGTCGGCACCGCAACCCATGACAGCAACCGTCAATCCGCCCGCCAGGAGCGCGCCGCGATGCGCGGCAGAATCGACGCCTCGTGCCAGACCACTGACGACGACGATCCCCTGGGCGGCCAGGTCGGAGGCCAGCCGCTCGGCGACGGCCAGCGCATAGGGCGAACCGGCACGCGACCCGACAATTGCGACAGCAGGTCTGTCGAGCGCGCCGCGGTTCCCGCGCACCCAGAGCACCGGCGGCGGGTCGACGATCGCCGCCAGCCAAGGGGGATACGCCGGGTCACTCCACTGAACCGTGTCCAGGCCAGCCTCTACCCCGCGGCTGATCGCGTCGGCGGCCTCCGACCGGAGGGCTCCAGGGTCGAACCGATCCCGAGCCGTGGCGGGGGCGCGTCCAGCCGACTCGGCACATTGCGCCGCTAGGATGTCCGAAGGCGCTCGGCCCTCGCGAAGCGCGTCCGCGACCGCGCGCCAGCGCCAGACCGGCAGGAGTGACAGCGCGACAAGATCGACCAGCGAAGCCATGGCCGCCGCCCTTTCAGGCGCCGGCGCGATTGGACAGCAGGCAGCCGGCGCGTCGCATCGATGCGCGGCCCGACCCGCCAAGCAGTATAGCGGATCCATCGGCCAACTTTGGCCAAATGCCTTGCCTCCGGCGGATCGAAGCCGGTATATTGGGAGTGACCCTTCCATGATCCGTACCGCGGCCGTGATCACGCTCGTGGCGTCCCTTGCGGCGGCCCCGGTCTTTGCCGACGCACGCAGCGACGCCAAAGAGCAGGTGGACTTCGGCATCGACGTCGCCCGGCGGGGACTGTGGCGCGAAGCGATCTACCGCTGGGAAAAAGCCGTGCAGATCGATCCAACCTACGCGGCGGCGCACAACGACCTCGCCGTCGCGTACGAACACGAGGGGCAGCTCGACAAGGCGCGGCAGGCTTATGAGAAGGCCCTCGCGATCGAGCCAGAGAACGCGATCATCAGACAGAACTACGAGCTGTTCAAGGAAATCAATGACCGCAGGGGCGCCGACGCCAACGAGAAACCGTAGCGCGAGGAGAGGCCGGCGACCGCTGGCGGCTGGCGTGTCAGCGGTCTGCGCGGCGGTCACCCTTGCCTGCGGGCCGAGCCTCTTCGAGATCCCGATCGAAACACCCATCCAGCCCAAGCTGGATGTCTCGGCGTTTCAGCGGGTCCTCATTGCGGGGTTCGTGTCCGGCGGCACCGACGATGTGGATGCGAACCAGGAGACGGTGAGGCTGCTGCGCAGTCAGCTCCGCTCCAAGTCGTCGCTCCGCGTTATCGACGCCGACGTCATGCCCCTGTCCGAGATCGCACAAGATCAGCAGAAGAGCGCGGTCGAGGCGCCCGATGAGGATCGACCCGACGCGCGGGAGAGCGAACCCGCACCTGGGGGACCGTCGGCCGAGAAGAGCGCGCAGCCGCTGCCGCTGCCCGCGCGCATCAGGGACGAGCGGGATCTCGAGCCGTACGAGCGGCTGTTCGCCAACATCGCGTACTGGAGGCGCATCGGCGAGGAGCACCAGCAGCCGCTCATCGTGACGGGCACGGTGCTGTTCGCGCCGCACTCGCGCGCCGGTTTCGTCTCGCGCGACGTGGAGCAGTACGACGGGTTCGGGCGCCGCCGTGTCGTGCCGGTTCGGACGTACATGGAGCGCAAGGGCTTCATCCTCCGGCCCAAATTCATCTTCATCGACGGCCGCACGGGCACCACGATGTACTCGGAGAGCTACCGGGAGGAGATTCTGTACAGCTCTCAGCAGAACACGCCCGCCCTGTCCTCGTACTTCGAGCTGATGGATCGGCTCGTGCCGAATTTCCTGAGCGCATTGAGCAGCCAGAAGATCCGCGGCACTCGTGTGCTGCTCAAATAAGGGCGCGTCCTCGCTTTACAAGCTCGTCCACGCGACGTTAGACTGTTGATTTCAGCAGGTAACCAGACATGTTTGCAGTCATTGAGGCCGGTGGACGGCAGTTGAAGGTCACGCCAGGAGCCAGGGCCCTCGTCGACGGCCGCGGCGGCAGCCCTGGCGCGGAGCTGACGTTCGACAGAGTATTGCTCGTCGAAAAGGACGGCGGCGAGGTGCTCGCCGGGTCGCCGTTTCTGAGCGAGGCGCGCGTAGTCGCCGTGGTCGAAGGCGAGAGGCGCGGCCCGAAGATTCGGGTGTTCAAGAAGAAGCGGCGGAAAGGCATGAGACGCACGAAGGGCCACCGGGCCACGTATACGCGCGTCCGCATCAAGGAGATCGTGGTGTAGGTATGGCTCACAAGAAAGGTCAGGGTAGCTCCAGAAACGGCCGGGACTCCAATTCCCAGCGGCTCGGCGTCAAGGCCCACGACGGCAACCTCGTCACCGGCGGCACCATCATCGTCCGGCAGCGTGGCCGTCGTTTCCGGCCCGGCAGGAACGCCGGACTGGGCAAGGACGACACGATTTACGCCAGGATTGCCGGCCGCGTGCGGTTCGAGGATCACGGCGCCCACGGCCGGGTCATCAGTATCCTGCCGCTTGACTGAGCGGCGCTGGAATCACGAGTGGAATCGGGTAATTGGAAAATCGGGTAATCGGGTCCGATTGCCTCTGTGTTCGTCGACGAAGTTGATATTCACGTGACCGCCGGGGACGGCGGCCGCGGGTGCCTGGCCTTCCGGCGCGAAAAGCGGGTGCCCCGGGGCGGACCGAGCGGCGGCGACGGCGGGCACGGCGGCTCGGTTTCGGTCGTCGCGAGCCCGCACACCAACACCCTGATCAACTACCGCTATCATCCCGAGTTCACGGCCGAGCGCGGCGAACACGGGCAGGGATCGAACCGCACGGGGCGCAGCGGAGCGGATCTTGACCTGCCCGTGCCGGTCGGCACGCTGGTGCACGAGATCGCCGGCGACCCTGGGGCGCCAACGAGGCTGCTGGCCGATCTGGCCCACGAGGGCGACCGCGTGCTCGTCGCGAAGGGCGGCCGCGGCGGATACGGCAATGCACGATTTGCGACCGCGACCAATCGTGCGCCCAGAAGAGTGCAGCCAGGCGAGCCTGGCGAGACCAGGCATCTTCGACTCGAGCTCAAGCTCCTGGCCGACGTCGGACTGGTGGGATTCCCCAACGCCGGCAAGTCGACGCTCATCTCGCGCATCTCGGCCGCTCGCCCCAAGGTCGCAGACTATCCCTTCACCACGTTGACTCCGAATCTTGGCGTGGTGTCCCTGAGCGGGGACCGCAGCTTTGTCGTCGCCGACGTCCCCGGCCTCATCGAAGGTGCGCATCGAGGGCTCGGGCTCGGCCACCAGTTCCTTCGACACCTGGAGCGCACACAGGTTCTGGTTCACCTGGTTGATGTCTCGAGCGGCAGCGGGCGGAGCCCGGTCGACGACCTGGACACCGTCCGGCACGAGCTGACGCTGTTTCAGCCGGCGCTCGCGGCCAAGCCACAGGTCGTCGCCGCGAACAAGATCGATGCGGTCGACGATGAGCGGCGCGTTGAGGGGCTGGAAGCGCGTGCGCGCGAACTGGGCCTCCCGTGTTTCAGGCTGTCGGGCGCCACAGGAGCCGGAGTGCCGACGCTGCTCGAAGCCGTATGGAAGGAGCTCGCCGCGGCGCGCGAGTTGTCGGGCCGAGCGGTGGATAATGGAGCGGCAGCCCTCGAGACATGACCGCACCCAGGCGTCTCGGCGTGCTCGGCGGGACCTTCGACCCGATCCATGTCGGGCACCTCCAGCTCGGGGCGGCTGTCGAGCGCGCGGTGAGCCTCAGCGGCGTCGCCATTGTTCCGGCGCACATCCCGCCCCATCGGCCCCAGCCGCTGGCCTCAGGCTTCCACCGGTTTGCGATGGCCGCGATGGCCGTCGCGGGACGCCCGGGCTGGCGCGTCTGTGATCTGGAGCTCCTGCAGTCGACGCGGTCGTACACGAGCGTCACCCTCGAGCGGCTGCACGCTGACGGGTACGAGCCGGCCGAGCTGTTTTTCATCACTGGCGCGGATGCGTTCACTGAGATTTCTACATGGAGGGATTACCCCCGCCTGCTGGACCTGGCGCATTTCGCCGTCGTGTCGCGGCCGGGATGCGCGGTCACGGATCTCCCCGCACGAATGCCGCGGCTGGCGGGGCGAATGGTTCGATCAGGCGACGGATCGATCGAGGGCGCGGCCGGGGATCCGCTTGCCGCCCGCACGCGCATCTTGCTGATCGACGCGGTGACCGCAGATGTGTCATCGACCATCATCCGCCGACGGGCGGCCACAGGCGAGTCGATTGCCGGTCTGGTGCACCCCTCGGTTCTCACTCACATCGAACAGCACCGCCTCTATGTGCCGACTGGACAGCACCACGGGCACGCTCACTCTTCCCGCTCGCTGGCGGACAAGTTGCATGGCCAAAGCTGAAAAGCGTCGCTCACGAGCCCGTCTTCCCGAGCAGGTCGTCGTCGCCGCCCAGGCCGCAGAAGACAAGAAAGCGGAGAACCTGGTCGTGCTCGACCTGCGAAAGGCGGCTGGCTTCACCGACTACTTCGTGATCTGCTCGGGTATCAACCCTCGACAGATTCGCGCCATTGCCGACGGGATCATCGAGGCGCTCCGAGCGGGGGGCGCCAGGCCGGCTCATGTCGAAGGGTACGACCGAGGCGAATGGATTCTTCTCGATTACTTCGACTTCATCGTTCACGTGTTCGCACCGGACACGCGCCTCTTCTACGGGCTCGAGCGACTGTGGGGGAATGCCGAGCAGGTGGAGGTCCGCTGAGCGACCGGCGTCGCTGATACCCGTGCCTTCCGAACGCTTTGTGGCGCGCAGCCGCGCGATGCGGGCTGTCGCCGAACAGATCCGGCGCTTCGCGAGCGCCGACTCGAACGTCTTGATCTCGGGCGAAACGGGGACGGGCAAGAACGCGGTGGCGCGGGAGCTGCATACCCGCGGGCACCGGCGGCGACACCCGTTCGTCGTGATCGACTGTGCGGCGCTGTCGCCCACGCTGATGGACGCGGAGCTGTTCGGGCACGAGCGTGGCGCCTTCACCGACGCGGTCGCCATGCGGCCGGGCCGATTCGAGCTGGCCGGCCAGGGCACGGTCTACCTGGACAGGGTGGGCGAGCTTGCGCTCGAGGCCCAGGGGAAGCTGCTCAGAATTGTCGAGGAAAAACGCGTTGAACGCCTCGGCGGACGGGCCACGCTTCCGGTGAACGCGCATATCGTGGCGTCCTCCGACGCGCGCATCGAGAACGCGGTACTGAAGGGAGAGTTTCGGAGCGACCTTTTTCACCGGCTGCGTGTGCTGCCCATCCATCTCCCCGCGCTTCGCGAGCGGGCCGACGACATCCTGCCCCTCGCGAGATACTTCCTCGCCCGGGCCGCCCTCCAGGCGAGGCGGAAGGTCCCACGCCTCGCGGCCGGCGCGGGGGCGGCACTCCGTGATTACGCATGGCCCGGCAACGTCCGCGAGCTGCATCACACGGTGGCCAGGGCGCTGCAGGACTCGGAGGGCGATGTGATCGAGCTCGGCCACCTCCCTCCGGAACTGCTGACGGTGTCGGTCACCTCGCCGGACACCTCTCTCGCCCGGCGGCCCACGCTCGAGGAGGTGGAACGCCGATACATCGCGTCGACGCTGCGACATGTCGGGGGGCATCAGACGGCCGCCGCGCGCCTGCTCGGAATCAGCCGCAAGGCTCTGTGGGAGAAGCGAAAGCGGTACGGGCTGGACTGAAGCTGGACCAGCACCGTTCTCTATGTCCGCATCACCGCAGATCCTGGACCCAGCCGATTCCCTGCATCCGTCCGGCAGCAACACACGCCGCACGGGTGTGACAAGGGCCCTCGACGCGCTTGTCGCCGTGATGTTCGCTCCCCAGTGCGCCGCCTGCAAGACGGTGCTCGAGCACCCGACCGAAGGGCCGGTGTGTGGTGACTGCTGGCGAGGGGTACTTCCGCTGACACCGCCGGTCTGCGACAGCTGCGGCGATCCGCTGCCGTCATGGCGCCTGGTCAGCATCCCGTTGGCGCGGTGTCCACGGTGTCGCCGGCGGCAGTGCTGGGTCGACCGTGCCCGGTCTGCCGGATCGTTTCACGGCGCGCTGCGCTCGATCATTCACGCCTTCAAGTACGACGCGCGGCGATCGTTGGCTCGGCCCCTTGGGTCCTTGATGCGCGCGCGGGGCGCAGAGGTGCTGGCGGGCGCCGACGTCGCGGTGCCGGTCCCGCTCCACCGGTCGCGCCGGCGCCAGCGGGGGTTCAATCAGGCCGCGGACCTTGCGCGTCACGTGGGCCTGCCGGTAACCGGTGCGCTGCGCCGGATTCGCGCAACGCCCAGTCAGGCCGCCCTTCCGGCGGCGCAACGTCACAGAAACGTCCGGGGCGCATTCGAAGCCGCGCGGACGGCAGAGGGCCTGTGCGGCCGAACCGTCGTGCTCATCGACGATGTGAGCACGACGGGCGCGACCCTTGAAGCTTGTGCACGTGTCCTGAAGCAGCTGGGAGTGCGGGAGGTGCGCGCGCTCACAGCAGCGCGAGTCGCGACCGGACCACGGTAAAGACCTCCTCAGCAATGGGTTCCTTGTCGCGCTCGCCTTCGATGCACGCCCAGTCCTGCTCGCGGCCCTGCCGTCGGTAGCTTTCCCGGACGCGCGCCTGCATCGCGAGATCCCGCTCATATCTGTCGCGCCCGACGGCCTTGCGGCGCACGGCGGTTTCCGGTGAGATGTCGAGCATGATGGTCAGTGCCGGCTCTGGCAGGAATCGCTGCAGTTGGGTCAGCCACGCGGGATCGAGGCCCTGCGCTTCGCCGTAGGCGACGCTCGACGCGACGTACCGATCACAGACCAGGACGAGTCCGCCATCCAGCCAGCGGTGAAGATCGTCCTTGCGTTCGTACCGATTGGCGACGTACAGAAGCTGCATGACCTCGGGCCCGTACTCACGCTCTCCGGCCAGGGCTCGCGCGATCTCCTCACCGATGGACGTGCCGTAGTCTGGAAACGACACGAGGCGCGCTCGAAGACCGCCCAGCTTCAACCGATCGCGCAGCAACTCGGCCTGCGTCTGCTTCCCGCTCTGATCGAGCCCTTCGAAGACAATCAGCGCCCCCGGCATCTCTCCCCTCGACTGTCCCTCCGCTACGACTCCAGGCCGAGCATGTCCTCCAACGACTGCCGGCGGCGGATCACACGCCATGCACCCTCATCCACGAGCACCTCGGCAGCGAACGGCCGGCGATTGTAGTTGGAGGCCATCACCGAGCCGTACGCGCCGGCGTCGCGGATGGCCACCAGATCGCCCACCTCGAGGCCGGGCAGCGTGCGGTCGCGCCCCATCACGTCCGCGCTCTCACACACCGGGCCGACGATCTCATAGGTCCGCGGGTCGCGGTCCCTCGCAACCACGGGCTCGATCCGGTGAAACGCCCCGTAAAGCGCCGGCCGCAGCAGGTCGCTCATCCCGGCGTCGACCACGGCGAAGTCGCTCGCCTCGTCGCGCGGCTTGATGTCGACGACACGGGCCACCAGCACGCCCGAGGGGCCCGTGATCGACCGGCCGGGTTCGATCACGACCGGCAGTCCCGTGGGCCGGACCTCCTGCAGAATGGCCTGGACGTAGGCGTGCGGCGACACCACGCCGGTCCCGTCGTACGAGATGCCAAGCCCCCCGCCCACATCGAGGTACTCGAGCTGGATGGCCCCGCCCATCAGGCTCGAGGCGATCGAGGACAGAAACGCCGCGGCACGGCGCAGCGGCTCGATGGTCGTGATCTGCGACCCGACGTGCGCGTGCACGGCCACGAGGCGAAGGTGCGCGCGCCGGCCGATCGAGTCCAGCAGCCGGGCTGCCTCGTCGGGACCAACGCCAAACTTGTTGATCCTGAGACCGGTGGAGATGTGCGGATGGCTCCTCGGATCGATGTCGGGATTGATCCGGACCGCCACGCGAGCCGGTCTGCCGACTCGAGCGGCGATCGCCTCGACGCGCGCCAGTTCGCCCGCCGACTCGACGTTGATGGCCTTAAGGCCGAGAGGCACGGCGCATTCGAGCTCGGCGCGCGACTTTCCGACGCCGGTGAACACGATCTGGCCGGCTGTGAATCCCGCCTTCCGCGCGACCTCGATTTCCCAGATGGAATTCGCATCGGCCTCGCTCCCGAGGCTCCGCAGCAGCCGCGCCACGGCGAGAAGGGAATTCGCCTTCAGCGCGTAGTGTACCGAGTGCGGGTAGCCGCCAAAGCCGTCGTCCAGAGCCCGGTATCGTTCGCGAATCTGATTCGCGCTGTAGACGTAGAGCGGCGTTCCTTCGGCCCGAGCGATCGCCGACAGCGGGACGCCGTCGCAGACCAAATCGACACCGGATCTGCAGAAGCCTGTCACGTCAGGATCCAGACGACCATGATACCTGTTATCATCCGAACGTCCCGCCCCGCTCATGTCCGTGAACCCACCGACCGCGCCGGAGGCCATCGAATCGATCATTCAGCGGTGCCTGCAGGGAGACCAGCTCGCATGGGATCAGATCGTGCGCCTGCATTGGCGCAAGGTCTTCAACGTCGCCTACAAGTTCGTCGGGCGGCACGAGGAAGCCGAGGACCTCACCCAGGACATCTTCCTCAAGGTCTTCCGGTCGCTCGACACGTTCGACCGGCGCGCGAACTTTCAGACTTGGCTCATCAGCGTCAGCCGGAATCTCTGCATCGATCATTATCGCAGCGTCCGCAAGGAGCGCGAGGCCATCAACCAGGACGTCAACGCGGGCGATCTGACGCCTGCCGCCTCCGATGTAGGCCCTGTCGCGCGGCTCGAGCAGCGCGACCGCGTGCGGCTGCTTCGCCAGGCGCTCGCAATGCTTCCGCCGACGCTTCGCACGGCCGTGCTGCTGCGGGACATCCAGGAGCTCTCCTACCAGGAGATCGCGACCCGCCTGAGGCTTCCCGAAGGCACGGTGAAGTCGCGAATCAACCGCGGACGCACCGAGCTGGCACGCCAGATTCGCAGGGTGAAGGGAAACGAACGCGCGGCGGGCGGCCCGAGGACACGGGCCGGGGCCCGCTCGCGCACGGGAGCCGTTCGATGAATGTCACAACCGAGCAGTCTGGCGCCGTCTCCATCGTGCGCGTGGGTGAAACACGGGTCATGTATCCGATGCTCGGGGCGTTCTCGGGCGCGGTGTCGACGCTCATCGCGGCCGGACAGCGCAACATCCTCATCGACCTGGCCCGCGTCACCTACGTCGATAGCGCCACGATCGGCTGCCTGATGGATCTCTACCGCCAGACGAGCAGCGCCGGCGGCCGGCTGAAGCTCTCCGGAGTCCAGAAGCGGGTCGAGACGATGCTGACGATGACCGGCGCCCACAACTTCATCGAGATTCACGCGGACGAACCCTCGGCGATGAAGAGCTTCGGGGTGTAGTGATGCGCACGATCAAAACGACGACCGGCGCTGAAATTGCGCTCGACGGCGACCTGCTGGCCATCCTGGAGGCGCTCTACCGCGAGGTCACCGCGCGGAGCGCCCTGGAGCGTTCCTTCGAGGACATGGTGCAGGAGATTCAGCATCTCATCAGCCAGATGAATGAGCAGGAGCGCCGCGCGTATCTGGCCGAGAGCCTGTTTCTCAACACCGTGAAGTACGAGAACGACAAGCTCGAGGCCTACATGAAGCGGCTGTCTGCCAGATGATCCGGTGTCCCTGATCTACCTCTCCACCCGCTTCCAATGTACGTGGCCGTGGAACATGCTCGTCATGCTGTGCGACGGGCGGATCGTCTGCGGCTGCGCCGACCCATACGCGCACCGGGTGCTCGGCGACGCCCGGACCGAGCCCGTGCGGGACATCTGGAGCGGGCCCGCTATCACCAGGCTCAGAAACGAGTTGAACGGCGGGGGCTCCTCGTTCTGCGGGGACTGTCCGCTCAAGCAGCCGCTCGCCAGGGATGCCGCCCCGATTGTCCGGCCGCTCGACGCTGGCGCGCTGCCCAACCGGATGTTCATCGAGTGCACGGCGGCCTGCAACATCTCCTGCGCCGACGCGTGCTGCGCGCCGGAGACGGGCATCGCGCGGACACGCCAGGCGGGCATGCTCGACTTCGATCTGTTTCGCCGCGTGATCGACGAGGTCGGGCCCTCGCTCGGGCGCATCGACTTCTTCAACTATGGGGAAGCCTTTCTTCATAGGCGGGCCGTGGAGATGTGTGCCTACATCAAGTCGCGCTTTCCGCACATCTACCTGTACACCAGCACCAACGGTCTGGCCCTGTCGGGCGAGCAGGCGCGCCGCCTCGTGCATTCCGGAATCGACGAGGTGACGTTCTCCATCGATGGAGCGACCCAGCAAAGCTACGAGAAGTATCGGCAGCGAGGCCGGCTGGACGTCGCGCTCTCGAACCTGCGAATGATGGCCGAGGAACGAGCGCAGGCCGGCCGCGACCTGCCGTACTTGAACTGGCGCTACATCCTGTTCACCTGGAATGACAGTGATCACGAGATGAACCTCGCCCGCCGACGGGCCGCCGACATCGGCGTCGATCGGCTGTGCTGGGAGATCACCGATCATCCCGAGCGCGCGTTCTCGCGCCGGTTCCTCCCCGGCTCCCCGGCGTTTGAAGCGATCAAACGCGAGATCTGGGACGACAGCAATCTTGGGAATGCGATTCCAGGAACGACACCACGAGCCCGCATCGACGTGCACACCCTCGTGTCCGGCATGCCGGTCATGGCGGTCAGGCGCCGGGCGTCGGTGGTCCGCACGCGCGTCCACAATCTGTCCGCCCGGGCATTTCGTGCAGACGCCACCTACGGCCGGCGCCTGGTGCGCCTGGGCGCCCAGCTCTGCGGAGCCGACGGTGCGCTGCTGAATCTGGATTTTGCCCGCGCCCGGCTGCCTCACCATCTCGAGCCGGGGTCGAGCGCCGATATCGCCATCGAGCTGCCCCCGATCACGACGCCGGGCCGCTACAGTCTCAAGTTCGATCTGGTCAACGAGGGTGTGGACTGGTTCGAGAAATGCGGGTCGGAGACTACCGTTCGCCCGCTGTGGGTGCTGTAGGCGGCCTGTCAGCGGATTGCATCGACATCGACGCGCAAGTCCTCGAGGCTCCACACGCCTGCCGTGCTACGTTCCAGCCGATCCTGCGCGACGAGAACGAACCGGACCTCAATCAGGCTACCCACGTACGGCGTAAGATCGACATCCAGCGAGCGCCAGGCTTCAGACGCGGGAACGAGTGACACGGGCAGCCACTCGGACCCGTTCATGCGCACCTCAACGAAGACCTGCGACGGGGCCGACAGCCAGGACATGAAGGTCAGTCGGGCGGTTGTGGCACCGCGCAGGTCGATCGCGTTGCCCCAACTGAGAGCTGCCCCGCGTGTGGCATTCGCAGGCGTCTCCCAGGCCGCGCCGTTCGCCGAGGGTGCGACGCCGTCGTTCATCCGGACACCGGCCGTGAAAGGCGCTGGCGGCATTTCCCGGATAGACCGGGCCGCACTCGTCTGAAGCGACGGGCGCGGTGCGTTCGTCCTCAACGAGCCGTCTACAAGTTGGGCCGCCAGGTGGATCACGCCGGGAGCGGGCGCCGTCGGATCGATGCACGCGGTCGAGGTGGTCGGCTCGAGCGGCGCCCGCTGCAGCGACACGTTGTCGATCCGGTAGTACCCGCCGTCGCTGTTGGGCGTGGCCGCGTAGAACGAGATCGTTGCATTGGTCCACGCATGGTTCGTATACGCCAGCATCCCGTACGTCCCGAGCGGCGAGCCCGGCTCGAGCCAGAACGTGCAGGCGGAGCGGTCCGAGAAGTCGCTGTCGTGCACCAGCACGGTCATGCGCTTCCTCGCGGTGCTGCTGTTCCCCAACTGGAATTCCGCCACCAGCTGCTCGAAGGCGCCAACTGCCGCGCCGGTCGGCTGGAAGACCACGGCCTGGTTGGTCCCTCCCGCCGTCGGCACCCGGTAGAACTGGTAGATGCCCTGTTCGACCGTCGACACGATGTGGCTCGTGTCCGGGGTCGCGTACTCGAACCATCCGGGCGACAGGCCAGTCGTAAATCCGCCGTTGCTGATCAGGCTCCGATCCAGCGAGAAGTCGATGCCGGTCGTCGTCACGCCCAACGACACAGTGATGGGCGTGCCGCTCGTGACAGGACACGAGCTGATCGTGCAGCGACGATCGTGGTAGAGCTCGTCTACGTACGTCGGACCGCTCGGGCCCGCCGAGGTTCGGGCGTAGTAGGTGCCGGCCCGCAGGCCGCCGAGATGATAGACGCCGAGCCCGTTCGCGAACACGCCTTTCACGAACTCGCCCGTGGCGGTGAAAGCCTGGACCAGTACGCCTCGCACTGCCACACCGGGGGCTGCGACAGTGACCGCGCCGGTCACAGTACCGGCAAACGACCCTGCGGACATGAGCCGAAAGTCGATGTTCTCCGCGACCGTGCCCGCCGCAACCACGATCGGGACACTCGCACTGACCACCGTGCACGGCGCGCAAGGGGTCCCGCCGAACGCTTCGTCCACGACATGGGGAGTCGCCTCGGAGACGACGGTCCGCGCGTAGTACGTCCCTGGCGCGAGCCCGCCGATGCGGTACGCACCAGAATCCTGGTCTGTGACCGCGCTCTTCACGAGCGTGTTCGAGGCGGTGTAGACAAGGACCTGCACTCCGCCCAACCCCGTGCCGGTCGACGCCTCCGTCACCGACCCGTTGATGGTCCCACCGCCTGGCGACAGCACGAAGTCAACGCCTGGGCGGATGCGATCCAGTGCGATCAGGACCGGGGTCCCAAGCGCCACCGCCGGGGTGCATGGTGATGGACACGGCAGCACGACCGCGGGAACCGGGTCTGTGGGCGGTACGCAGCCAAGACAGGGGCGATCATCGTACAGTTCGTCGAGGTAAGGCGCTCCGTCCGGGGCCGTGGCGCTGGCGGACACGAAATACATCCCCTCCGGCAGACCGTCCACGCTGACCTGGGCGTTTGTGAGGCGTGCGGTCCTCGCAACGGCTCCCGTCGCTGTGTACACGAAGACCGCGACGCCCGACGTCAGCGCCCGTCCTGTCTCGGCATCCGTTACGAGCCCGGTGAGGGCCCCGCCGCGCGAGAGGACGAAGTCGGCGCCTGTCCTCACCTCCCCTGACGTCAGGACGACCGGCGTGCTCTCGGCGACATTGCACGGAACACAGGAGGAACCGCCGTACGCTTCGTCCACGAAGTTGGGCGAGTAGCGGTACTGGGACTCGCTGGCGGATGTGCGCAGAAAGTAGGTCCCCCGGGGGAGCCCTCTGACCTGGTAACCACCGGCGTAGTCTGTTGCGACGCGCTTCACCGCACCGCCGCCTGCCGCCGGGAAGGCCAGCACAGGAACTCCAATCAGCCCTGCTCCCGAATCGGTCGTCACTCTGCCGGCAATCGTGGCACCTCTGTTCAGCGCGAAATCGACGCCTCGCCGCGTCGTGCCGGCCGTCACCACGATCGGCGTGCCGGCCGTCACGGGACATTCGAGGAAACACTCGAAGTTGTCCCAGAGCTCGCCGATGTGGAAGGTGTCGTCCGCGAGCGCAGCTCGCGCATAGTAGACGCCGGAGGCGAGGCCGGCGGCCCAGAAGGTCCCCCTGCCCTCGTCAGTTGGTACGGTCTTGTAGAGGTCGCCTGTGGACGTATAGATCCGAATGACGGCTGGTAGCTCATGCGCCGTGCTGGCGTCGGTCACGATGCCAGTGATAGATCCACCCAGCGGCACGACGAAATCGATCCCGCGGGTCTGGCCGCCGCTCGTAACCACAATCGGCGTTCCGGTCAGAACGTCGCACGCCACACACGGAGTGCCGTCATACAGCACGTCTACGTATCGCCACGGATCCCACCATCTGCCGTAACCGTGCGTGCGGGCATAGTACGTCCCAGGAGGCAACCAGATACTGTAGGCGCCGGTTTCAGGTTCCGCGGTCGGACTGCTTACCCGTGTTCCGGTCGTATCGTAGAAATCCACACGCACCACCACGGAGTTCGAACCGGAGTCCTCGAGAATGACCCTCCCTGAGACCTGCCCGGGTGGAGTGAGGGCGAAGTCGATCCCGCCCGTGATCGCGCCTGCTGTCACGGAAATCAGAGTGCCGAAGGTCACTCTATCGCCACACTTCCCGTACGGGCACGGAACGTCGGGCCATGCTTCTTCCGGGTAGCCACCGCCTCCGGTCACCACGTAGTACCTTCCGGGGGCGAGCGAGACCCAGTACGTACCGGACGAGTCCGTCAGCTGCCTTTTCACGAGAGTGCCAGGACTGAGCGCGTGTCCTGGGCCCGCATAGATCCTGACCCACCCGCCGAGGGGAGCATGGGTGAGTGCATCGAAAATCGTACCGGTCACTAGCCCCTGCGGTGACACGGCAAAGTCGATTCCGGTCGTCGTGCTGCCGGCTGTGACGCGAATGGGCTTGCCAGCTCCCAGGGGGCACCCATGCTCTGCACTGGTACCAAATGGATCCTGGCAGGGCAGATCATCAAACACTTCATTGTGGTAGTTTCTCGGCTCCGTCCAGTGTTTCTCGGCCCACACGAAGGCAAAGTAGACACCGGGAGCCAGCCCCGTCACGGTGTAGTCGCCCGAGCCGGAAGTGGCCGCCACACTTCGCCCAGCGGCGTCGGAGATACGCACTTCCTTGAAGGGAATACCGACACCCGTGTCTGCATCGGTCACTGTGCCCGAGATCGAACCCGTCTGCGCGTTAGTCGCCGCAGCGGTAACCAGATGCGTGAGAAGGCTGAACAGGAGAAAGCGCCAGGCGCGGTGCTTCGCCAACTTCTTCAGCTCGTGGCCGGCGCGGCTACGTGTGCGTTCAGATCGTCAGCGCTCAGGTTCCAAGGCGACGGTACCGCAGCACCGAATCCGGCGCGAGAGGTGCGGCGGCTGCGGATGATGTCTTGCGCACAGCTTCCCGCCCACGTCGTCCGCCGTCCGCGATTGAGCTGGGTCGGAAGGCAAGGGTGAAGCCCCTGGCCTGTCTAGTTCGCCAGGCGGGCGGGCGCCGGCACGCGAGACGGCGCCCCGAGCGCGACCGACGGGACATCGACGGGCGCCTCGACCACACGCCAGGCCTCGGTCTCCTCGAGGATCTTCGCGACAAACTCGGTGTGCAGCGCGTGCCCGGCACGGTGCGCGACCAGATGGCCGATGACCGGAAAGCCGACGAGCGCGAGATCGCCGACCGCGTCGAGGATCTTGTGCCGGACGAACTCGTCCTCGAACCGGAGCGCGTTGTTGAGCACGCCGGTCTCGCCGAGCACGATTGCGTTGTCCAGCGACCCCCCCAGCGCCAGCCCGTTCTGGCGGAGCATTTCCACGTCCTTGAGAAACGCGAACGTCCGGGCCGGCGCGATCTCATCGATGAACGTGTCTTCGGTAACCCGAAGCGTCCGGGACTGGTGCCGGAGCAGCGGGTGGTCGTAGCTGATGCTGTAGGTGATCTTGAAATGATCCGACGGGAAGAGCGCGATCCGCTTGTCGCCGCGCGAGATCGCAATCGGACGGACGATCTTGAGATACCGCCGGGGAACCGCCAGCGGCTTCACCCCGGCTTCCTGAATCAGGTAGATGAACGGTGCGGCGCTGCCGTCCATGATCGGCACTTCCGGCGAGTTCAGCTCGATGAGCACGTTGTCGATGCCCATGCTGACCAGCGCCGCCAGCAAGTGCTCGACCGTCTCGACCGCCACGTCGTCGTGGGCCAGCGCCGTAGCGAGCTGAATGCCAGCCAGGTGCTGCACGGTGGCAGGCAGATCGACCCCGCCGAGATCCGTCCGACGGAAGCGCACGCCAAAGCCGGCCGGGGCCGGTTTCAATGACAGTTGAACCTTGTTACCCGAATGCAGGCCGATCCCCACGCAGGAGATCGGCCGGCGGAGCGTGCGTTGTGCGTCCATCGTTGTCTGGCGGCGTCGACTGCCTCAAGGAGAGCAAACCAGGTGCCTACCTGCCCACGCTGTGATGAGTGAGTGTAACTTCTTATCGTAGAACTGCTTGAGATGATGATTGCGCCGATAATCGACCATGGATAGTCCATGCTGCGTGGCTTGCACGCCACACCTTTATCCCCGAAAGCGTGGCCATGCTACCACAGCGCCTCAGCTTGCCTCCGACTCGAGATTGGCCGCGAAGCGACCGAGCGCCGCAGCCAGGAACGACCCAGTGGGTGACATGGGGCACCGGGCGACCTCCTCCGGCGTGCCCTGAGCGACGACTCGTCCGCCGTCGGCGCCGCCTTCGGGGCCTAGGTCGATCACGTAGTCGGCGGCCTTGATCACATCGACATTGTGCTCGATCACAACGATGGTGTTGCCTTGCTCGACGAGCTGGTTCAGCACGTCGAGCAGCTTTCGAGTGTCCTCGAAGTGCAGTCCTGTGGTCGGCTCGTCCAGGATGTACAAGGTGCGGCCGGTGCCCCGTTTCGAGAGCTCCTTGGCCAGCTTGACCCGCTGTGCCTCGCCCCCCGACAGTGTCGTCGCGGCCTGTCCGAGCTCGATGTAGCCCAGCCCGACATCCTGCAGCGTGCGCAGCTTGTTGGCGATGGCTGGAAAATTCTCGGTGAGCGGCAGCGCCTGATCCACGGTCAGGTCGAGCACGTCCGCGATGGACTTGCCGCGATACGTGACATCGAGCGTTTCGCGATTGTAGCGACGGCCCTTGCAGTGCTCGCAGGTGACGTAGACGTTGGGAAGGAAGTGCATCTCGATGGCGATGACGCCGTCGCCCTGGCACGCCTCGCAGCGCCCGCCTTTGACGTTGAACGAGAACCGGCCCGCTCGAAATCCACGAGTTCTGGATTCGGGCAGCATGGCAAACAGGTCGCGGATGAAGGAGAACAACCCTGTGTAGGTCGCCGGATTCGATCGGGGGGTGCGGCCGATCGGGGACTGATCGATTTCGATCACCTTGTCGAGCAGCTCCATTCCCTCGATTCGATCGTGGGCGCCCGGCTCGTCGGCGGCCCGGTACAGCACGCGCGCGAGCGACCGGTAGAGGATGTCGTTCACAAGGGTCGACTTTCCCGATCCGCTGACTCCTGTGATCGCGGTGAACACGCCGAGCGGGATGGTGACGTCGATGTTCTTGAGGTTGTTCTCCCTCGCCCCGCGAATGGTCAGCGCGCCCTTCAGCGCGGGCCTCCGCACTCTGGGCGTTGGAATCGATCGGGCCCCGGTGAGGTAGGCGCCGGTCAGCGAACCCGTGTCCCGCATCAGGAGCTCGGCCGGCGTGCCCTGGAAGATGACGGTGCCGCCAAGATCGCCCGCGCCGGGGCCCAGGTCGATGACGTAGTCCGCCGTCCGAATCGTCTCCTCGTCGTGTTCGACGACGATGACGGTGTTGCCCAGGTCGCGGAGCCGGGCGAGCGTCGCCAGCAGCTTGCGATTATCACGTTGATGCAGCCCTATCGACGGCTCATCGAGCACGTAGAGCACGCCGGTCAGATTGGCGCCGATCTGGGTGGCAAGACGGATCCGCTGGCCCTCGCCTCCCGACAGAGTCGCCGCGCTGCGGCCCAGCGTGAGGTAGCCGACGCCGACGTCGGTGAGAAACCGGAGCCGGTCCCGGATTTCCCGCAGGATCCGATCGGCAATGATGGCCTCTCGGTCGGTGAGCCGCAGACCGTCGAAGAGGTCGAGCGCTTCCGACACGGGCAGCCCGACACAGTCGGCGATCGTTCGGCCCGTTACCTTCACCGATAGACTCTGCGCCTTCAGGCGATGTCCACGGCACGTTGGGCACGGACCGATCGATCGATACGGCTCGAGGTCCGCCTGCTCGGCCCAGCCGCCCTCGTCGTAGCGGCGGCGCAGGTTCGGCAACAGTCCTTCGAAGCCCTTGCCGGCGCCGAAGAGCAGCACTTCGCGCTGCTTGCGCGGCAGCTTGCCGAAGGGTACGGACAGGTCGATGGCGAAGTTCCTGCTGAGCGCCTGCAGCGCCTCGCGGACCAGGCGCCGGTCGCCCCGCGCCCAGGGCGCAATGGCGCCGTCCCCGAGCGACTTGGTCTCATCCGGCACGACCCGCCGGGGATCGAAGTCGACGATCGCGCCGAGCCCCTGGCAGTGCGGGCATGCCCCATGGGGTGAGTTGAAGGAGAACGCGCGGGGCGTCATCTCCGGCATGCTCAGGCCGCAGTCGACGCAGGCAAGACGGCGGGAGAAGAGCCGATCGCCGCCCTCGTACGAATTGACGACCACGATGTCGTCGGCGAGGTTGAGCGCGACCTCGAGTGACTCCGCCAGCCGCCGCTCGATGCCGCCCCGAACAATCAGCCGGTCGACCACGACTTCAATGGTGTGGTTGCGCCGCCGGTCCAGCTTGATCTCTTCGTCGAGGGGACGGAACTGGCCGTCGATTCGTGCTTTCGTGAAGCCGCGTGCCACCAGCCCTGCCAGTTCTTTCTTGAACTCGCCCTTGCGGCCCCGCACGATCGGGGCGAGCACGTTGATGCGCGAATCCTGCGGGTACAGCATCACCATGTCGGCGATGCGCTCGAGCGACTGGCTGGCGATCTCCTTGCCGCAGTTCGGGCAGTGCGGCACCCCGATGCTCGCGAAGAGCAGCCGGAGGTAGTCGTAGATCTCGGTCACCGTGCCGACGGTCGACCGCGGATTCGATCCCGTCGTCTTCTGCTCGATGGAGATCGCCGGCGACAGCCCGTCGATGAGATCGACATCAGGCTTCTCCATCTGCTCCAGAAACTGTCGCGCGTAGGCGGAGAGCGACTCGACGTACCGCCGCTGCCCTTCGGCATAGATGGTGTCGAACGCGAGCGAGGATTTCCCGGACCCGGACAGTCCGGTGATCACGACCAGCCGATGTCTGGGGATGTCGACGTCGATGTTCTTGAGGTTGTGCACGCGCGCGCCGCGCACCGAGATCCAGTCGTGGGCCATAGCACCAGGCTCAAATCACCAATCGTAGCACCCTCCAGTGACCAGATGCCGTCACGGTCCGGCCCGCCGCAGCCGGCTGTGCCGGTACCCGTACGCGAAGTAGATCACGAGGCCGAGCGCCAGCCAGATCCCGAACCGCTCCCACGCCGTCGGCGGGAGGCCGCTCATGATGAACAGGCATCCAGCGGCCGACAGCAGGCAGACCGGCCAGGCAAAGGGCACTCGGAAGGGGCGTGGTCTGTTGGGATCGGTGTATCGCAGCACGAGCACGCCGATGCTCACCAACATGAACGCGAAGAGCGTCCCGATGTTCGTCAGGTCGTAGGTCTCTCCCGCATCCCCGATGAGCGCCCACAGCGCCACCAGCGCGCCCGTCGTGACCGTCGTCACGGCAGGAACCCGGGTGCGGGGATGAATCCGGGCGGCCCACTGCGGCAGCAGGCCATCCCGCGCCATGGCAAAGAAAATCCGCGGCTGCCCGTACTGGAACACGAGGAGGACGGCCGCCATCGAGACC
>CAZCEL010000006.1:0-25614 GCA_964497175.1 uncultured Bifidobacteriaceae bacterium | reverse complement strand
GTTCGGCGCGAGCGCGCTGCTGCTGGGTGAGCTGGTCGGAGTCGAAGCGGACTTCAGCCGGGCACCTGGGTTCTTTCAGTCGGGTCAGCAGAACCTCGTCCTGCACAGCAGTGCGACCACGCTGACCGGCAACATCGTCGTCGCGCTGCCCCGGCGGATGGCGGAATACACGCTGCGCCCGTACTTCGTGGGCGGGGGCGGGTTGATGCGGGCCACGATCGGCGACGCCTTCAACGTGCTGCCCGTTGCGAGGACACTGGCGGCGATCGACCTGGGCGGTGGGGTGACCGGGTTCTTCACGGAGCGGATTGGCGTGAGCTGGGAGATTCGGCGGTTTCGAAGCGTCGGCGGGAACACCGAGAGTCAGGGGCTCAGCATCGGGGGCGAGCAACTTTCGTTCTGGCGGGCGAACATGGCGCTTGCCATTCGGTACTAAGATAGGACGTTAAAAAGCGGGGCGTCTCCCGGGCGCCTCCGTTGAGAGGCAGGAGCGTGGAAATGGGTCGCAAGGTCATGGTCTTTCTGGCCGCCGTGCTGACAGTAGGTGCGGTGCTCGGGCGAGCTGCCGAGAGCCTCAGGATTCTTCCCCTCGTGAGGGACGACTCTGTGATCGTCTCGCTCGAGCTGGCCGACGCCTATACGAGCGAAGTCCGCGAGGCCATCTCGAGCGGTCTGCGGACGACGTTCACCTACGACGTCGACCTGCGGATGATCGTGCCGGCGTGGGTGGACAGGACCGTCGCGACCGCGGTCGTGAGCACGAGCGACCAGTACGACAACCTGACGCGCCGCCACAGCCTGTCGCGCTCGGTGAACGGCCGGGTCGAGGAATCGCTCGTCACCGAAGACGAGGCCGTGGTCCGGCGCTGGTTGACCTCGCTCAGTGCCGTGTCGATCTGCCCGACCTCGAGGTTGGATCCGAGCCGCGACTACTACGTGCGCATCCGCGCGAGCGCTCGCCCGCACGGAGCCTCGCTCCTCGGGTGGGCGAACGCCGTCACGGGTCAGGCTCGATTCAGGCTCGCGCGGTAGAGTTACCACCGTTACCGGTCCAGGCCGCCACATCCTGGTGACCCACGAAGAGCGCTGACTGGCCGCGTGAGACACGCGCGAGGCGACGCCCCCGCCAATCCTCAATCAGATCGGACTGGCGGGGCGCGATCTCGAGAGCGGCGCCGGCCCAGATGTTGATGAGACGCTGTTGCAGCTCGGCGAATGCCGCGCCAAGCGTCCAATCGCTTCGCTCGCGCTGCAAACGGTAGCCTGCCGCCTTGAAACACCCGGCGGCCGTGTCTGCCGCCGAAGCACCCACCGCCATGCCGAATCCCTTGTTCTGCTGTTGATGCCGGTTCACCAGGGCGACGATGGTCTCGTCACCGGGATCATGCGGCATGCATCGGATGCGCCCGTCGTAGCTGAGCGCGAAGAGCGCGGCCGAACCATGCCGGCGGCAGCTCCCGGCCAGGCTCTTCAGCCACGGCTCCGACACCAGATCGAGCAGGGCTGAGGCGGTGACCAGGTTCCTTCCGGCCACGATCTCGTCGGGCACGCCCAGCGATAGATCCGCTCGGTGTGTCGCCAGCCGGCAGTCGATTCGCGGCCCGCGGATGACCAGCTCGGGGGCCTCGGCCTCGACCTCCAGACCTTGCTCCAGTCCCCACGACGCAAGGCGAACGAGCGCGTGCTCGAGCAGGGCGCCATTGTGATCGACGAGGAGCCAGCGCTGCTGACCGGGCAGGTGCCTGAGCAGATACCGTACGTTGGCGCCGGTGCCTGCGCCAAGGTCGACTACTGAGATGGCGCCCGTCGGAGGCAGGTTCGCGACAGCGAGCCGGGTGAGCCTGTGCGAACGGGCGGCCGCATCGGCCGGCTCTCGGAGGGCGAGCCACGCGGCGCTGAACTCACACATCGCTCTCGACTGCGAGCAGGACGTCGGCCATTCGCTTCGACGCGTCACTCCAACTCGGCAGCAGGACCCGGACCCGTCGGGCGCCCGCGGCCAGGCGCGCGCGCAGTGACCGATCAGTCAGCACGCTTGCCAGGGCCACGGCCAGGGCATCCACGTCGCCGGGCGGGACCAGGAGGCCCGCGGCGGCGGGTGTCACGCCCAGGACGAGCTCAGATATCGCGCCGGTCGGCGTGCTGATCACTGGAAGTCCACGGGCCAGCGCCTCGGCGACAGCCATGCCATAACCCTCGAACAGGGTCGGCAGCACGAACACGTCGGAGTGGAAGTAGCAGTCCGCCACTCCGTCGGGACCGAGCTCACCGGCGAGCGTCACGCGGTCGTCGAGGTGATCCTCGAGGAGTTGGGCACGCAGTCGCGCCACGGTCGCCACATCACGGGTCAGGCTCCCCACGCAGGTCAGCCGCCAGGCTGGCCTCTCGGACAGCCGGGCCAGCGCGCGAAAGAGCACCTCGTGACCCTTCCGCGGTATCAGGTTCGCGACGCAGAGCAGACGAAGGGGCCCGTCAGAGGATTCCGGCGCCATCGGCGCGGGCTCGGTTCCGGGCTCGACGACGACGACGCGCCGCGGGGGCTGTCGGTCGCGGGCGAGCAACTCCGCCGTCTGGCGGCTGGTGACGATCACTCGCGCGACGTGTTCGAGCGCCCGATGCTCGGAGGCTCTGAGTCTCGCTGCCGTCTCGGCGTCGATTCCGGTTTCGAGCGCCAGGGGATGGTGAACGAGCGCCACCAGACGGAGCCGCCGGCTCTCGCGCTCGGCCAGAGCCGGTATCGCGCCGAGGGCGAGGCCGTCCACGACGACCGTCGCGCCGTTCGGGATCGCCGCGAGCGCGGCCGAAGCGTGATCAATCGCGTCTCTGGTCGGGTTCGGAAAGCTGTCGTGCAGCTGAATCGGGCTCACGGACCAGCCCAGCCGTCTGAGACCGGCAATGATCTTCCCATCGTACACGTACCCGCCGGAGGCCGTCTCCAGAGTTCCCGGCACGACGAACACGATCGGCGTCACGTTACGTCTTCTGTGCCTTCGATGCGGTTTCCGATCGCCGCACACCGCGAGGTTCCGTGCGGTTGGTGTGGGCCACCGGTTTCGGACCGCGTTTCGGGGAGCGATCTGACGACGTCACGCTCGAGTGCTGACCAACCCGCCCCTCGTAGGCCCCCCACGCCACATGCGATTCGTGCAGCGTGACGCGGACGACCTCCAGCCCCTGGCCTCCCGGCCCGAGGTCGCCCCGCCCGATAGCCGCGGCGAGTCGATCGAACACGACGCGCGCCAGGAACTCGGTCGTCGTGTTGCGGCCGCTGAATGTCGAATCGTCGTCCAGGTTCCGGAAGTTGAGAGACCCCAGCACGGTGTGCAACGCGTCCGACGCCCGTCCGATGTCGACGACGATGCCGTTCTCGTCAAGCTCGTCGCGGCGAAATTCCACGTCGACGACATAGGTCGCGCCGTGCAGCCGCTGAGCCGCGCCAAACACTTTTCCGCGGAAACTGTGCGCGATCATCATGTGATCGCGCACCGAGACGCTGTACATCTTCACCCCCCGGATCTACCGCAACACCCCCGTGGCCCAGTGGGACCAGGCTTCAACCGGATTCGGGTCATGCCAGGTCACTCGTACCGGATCCGATGACACAACGTGTCGCCCGGATTCGCGGCCAGCCGGACCATCACGTCGGGCAGCGACTCGAACTCGCTTTCACCCGTAATCAACACATCAAGGACCTCGTCGGCCAGCAGCGACAGAGCCAGGTGCATCCGGCGGCGCGAGTCCCAACGCGCACGCTGGGACGGCGCAATGGTCGCGACCTGCGACGATCTGATGACGAGCCGCCGGGCGTGGAAGGCCTCGCCGAGCGCAAGTGGTACCGGTCGATCGCCGTACCAGCTCACATCAACGATGGTCGCCTCGGCACCTGCGAGCTGAAGCGCCAGCTGAAGTCCACCGGGCGACCCGCTCGCGTGGAACACGATGTCAGCGTCACCGCGGGCCTCTGGCGGCCCGCTGAAGGAGGCGCCCAGGGCGCGCGCCACCGTGGCTCGGCGCGGATTGATATCGACCAGCTCGACCGAGGTGCCCGCAAGACGCGCCGCAAGCCACGCGATGAGACAGCCAACCGTCCCGCCCCCAATCACCGCGACTCGGTCGCCCACCTGCGGGCGGCCGTCCCACACAGCGTTGATGGCAGTCTCGAGATTGGCGGCGAGCACGGCGCGCTCGGGCGGCACCCCCGCCGGCAGCGCGTGCGCGGCCGTCGCCGGCACCACGTACTGTGTCTGGTGGGGATACAGGACGAACACGTGATGCCCCTGCAGATCGTCCGGACCGCGCTCGACCACACCGACGCTGGCGTAGCCGTACTTGACGGGCGAGGGGAACATCCCGCGCTGAAACGGCGCCCGCATGCGCGCGTGCTCGCTGACAGGGACGCGACCCTGGAACACGAGGGCCTCCGTGCCACGGCTGACGCCGCTGAAGCGCGCGCGAACGACGACATCGTTCGGGCCGGGTGTTTCGATCGGCTCGTCACGGAGTTCGCCCTGCCCGGGCCTGCCGATCCAGAAGGCGCGGGCGATCGCGGTCACCGACGCGTGCCCTCGACGAGCGGCGACCTCACCTTCGATCGCGCGGCTGCCCCCGCGCAGGCCACCGACAAGCCGCCGACGGACGTTTTGCCGGCCTGCGGAGTCGGGGGTTCTTCGCTACCTGCAACGTGAAAACGCGCGAGGCGGCGGGGCATCACGGCATGGCGATGAAGCATCGCTTCAATTTTGTGGGTACCGGCGGCGTTTTACAATTGTCCCGTCCCACCCATGCGCGAAGAGAGCCGCCAGCGGCGCGATCGGACTCTGTATCTGAGCGCGGCCCGCATCGGTGGCGTGGTGTTTCTGGCGCTCCTTGGCGCGGCCACGGCTGCTGGGATCCACCTGCATCTGGGCAGCTTCTACCTCGTCAAAGCCGCTCTTGTGTTCACCGCGATCGCGGCGACTGCAGCCAGCCTCCTCCGCGCGCATCATCCGTTTGCGCGACTCGGTCCAGCCAACTCGATCACTATGTTACGGGCGGCGATGACGGCCCTGATCGTCGCGCTCATCGGCGAAGACCGGTCGCCTGGCGCGCTCTGGGGTGTCATCGCGGCAGGCACGTTTGTCACGGCCCTGGACGGCGTGGACGGCTGGCTGGCGCGGCGCACGCGCATGGTCAGCCCGTTCGGCACCAGATTGGACATCGAGATCGATGCCCTGCTGATCCTCGGCCTCGCCATTCTCGCGTGGCGCGACGACAAGGCGGGCGTCTGGGTGCTGTTGTCGGGCCTGCTGCGGTATCTGTTCGTCGCGGCTGTATGGATCTGGCCGGCCCTGCGGGCGCCGCTCGAGCCGAGCCGCCGGCGCCAGACGATCTGCGTCGTGCAAATCGTCGCGTTGCTGGCCGTCGTCGCACCGGCGCTGGCACCGCCACTCAGCACGACGCTCGCCGCGGCCGCCTTGGCCGCGCTGGCGTGGTCGTTCCTCGTCGACACGCTCTGGCTGTCGGGCGCCAGGACCGCGAGCCGGTGGACCACGCTGGCGGCGGCACTTATCCTGCTCGACGCGTCGTTGACCTTCAAGAACATCTGGCCAACACCTCTTGTGTCGTGGGACGGCGATGTGTCGCTCGAGCTGGCCGTGGTGCTGATCGTGATGGCCGCCGTAGTGAGGAGGTCGCAGCCCCTGTCGCGCGCCTCCGCCCGCGGGTTCACGGCCCTCTGGATGCTGCTCCTCGTCGGGCGGTATGTGGAGGTGACGGCGCCTGCCCTCTACGGGCGTGAGATCAACCTGTACTGGGATCTGCGCTACGTGCCCGACGTGGGCGCCATGCTGGCCCGGGCGGCGCCCGCATGGCTCGTTGCGCTGGTCGTCCTCGGCGCCGTGGTCGTGTTCTCGCTTGTTTGGGTGGCCATTCGCCAGGTGCTCCGATTCGTCGCCGCGGCGTTGACCCACCCTGGCGAGCGCCGGGCACTGGTGATCGCGGCGGCCGCGCTGGTGGTCGCGTTCGCGGCCGAGCGGGCCGCTGCCATCAGCCTCGAGCGAGCCCGATTCGCGACGCCGGTCGCCCAGACGTACCTGCGGCAGGTACGCCTGGTCATCGAGGCTGTCGGCGGCGCGCCGACGCTGCCCCCCAGTCCCGCGATGGAGTCGGACCTGGGCGTCGTGAGCGGCGCCGATGTGTGCCTGGTGTTCATGGAGTCCTACGGGGCCGTCACCTACGAACGCGCCGAGCTGGCCGGTCGCCTGGATCCGGCTCGCGCCCGCCTTGAAGAGGCGGCGAGGTCGACCAACCGCGATGTTGTGTCAGCCTTTGTCGAATCCCCGACCTTCGGCGGCTCCTCGTGGCTCGCGCACATCAGCCTGCTGACCGGCATCGAGGTCCGCGATCCCGGTCTCAACGCGAGACTGATGACCCAGAAGCGCGCAACGCTGGTGCAGGCCTTCGCACGACGCGGGTATCGGACCGTCGCGTTCATGCCGGGGCTGTGGTACCCCTGGCCCGAAGGCGAGTTCTACGGCTTCGACGAGATCTACACGGGCGAACGGCTCGATTATCGCGGACCGCCGTTCGGGTGGTGGACGATTCCCGACCAGTTCACGCTGGCACGACTGGACGCGCTCGAGCTCGGCAGGGCCTCGCGCCCGCCGGTCTTTGTGTTCTTTCCGACCGTCAGCACACATACGCCGTTCGCGCCGACACCGCCCTATCAGGCCGACTGGCAACGCGCGCAGAGCCCCGAGCCGTACGACGCGCCGGACCTGGAGGACGCGTACGCGCAAGAGCCCGACTGGATGGACCTCGGCCCCGCCTATTCACGGGCCGTCGCGTACGAGTTCGCCTCGCTGGCCGGGTTCCTTCGACAGGGCGCCTCCCGCGACCTGGTCTTGATTGTCGTCGGCGACCACCAGCCGCCCGCTCTCGTCAGCGGGACGGGCGCCTCCTGGAAGGTTCCGGTGCATGTCGTGGCCGGACGACCGCTCGTGATCGATCGACTGATCGCGCGCGGATTCGAGCGAGGCATGAAGCCGGCCTCGCCGGACGGCCGGAAAATGCACGAGCTGCTGCCCGTGCTGCTAGGGGCGTTCGGATCGCAGTGACGTCGTGTGAACGGTTCGTGAGGACGCCCGTGCCCGTGGTCCCTCGCTCCGCCGGAAGGTGTGTTGTCACGCTCGTGGGCCGGTGGCTAGAACATCCGGAAGCCGGTGGCGCTACCGGTGAGAACGGCGGCGCAGGCGCCGAGCACGAGCGACACGACGACAATCACGAGCGCCGAGACGGCCATGTAAGGGAGGACCTGATCGGAGGGCGTCTTCAGGAGCACCGGCAGCCCGGCATAGAAGAGATACACCGCATAGAGCGCCGCGAGGAGAATCAGCATGGCCACGGCCGGCACGAGGTACAGGATTCCTGCTACCCAGAGCGGCGTATAGGAATACACGACGAGCTTGAGGGCCTGGCCCAGCGTGCTCCGGGACTTGAAGGACGGCGCGAGTCTGTCCACCACGACAGCCGCGAGAAACACGCCCACCAGAGCCATGACCCACGACACAAGGGCCGCAGCGAGGCCGCGTCCGACTCCTACGCGAATCGATCCGAGAAAGGGAAGCGCCGTGCCTACGAGGCCCAGGCCGATGAACTGGCAGAGGGCCGCGATGGCCGCCAGCGGCGCCGCGTATTCACGCATCAGCCCGCCGACGTCGGCCGGTTCCTGCGCGATGATCCGCCACTCGGTCCCGGGCGTCGTGAGCATCTTCTTCGCCCGTGATTGAACGTTCACGGAGACTTCGCTACGTCGGGCACTCGTTGCCCAGATAGCCGCCGCCTCCGCAGTAGCTCACGTCCTGCAACTGGATGAGCAGGCCGTCGGGATCGGTGAAGTACAGCTCGGGCGTCCCGCCGGAAGCGCCGCCACGGTCCGGCATGCGCATCGTGACGTACGAGGTGAGCGGGCCCACCGGTCCCTGGGCCGAGCCCCTGGGCTTGATTCCGTACTCGCCGAGCGCCTTCAGCACGCGGTCGGGGCTGAAGCCCTCCATGCTGAAGCAGGCGTGATCGATGCGCGCCGATCGCGGAGGCGCGTTCGCACCGCCGCGTCCCGCACCGACTCCAGCGAAGGTGACAAACCCCACGCCCGGACCGACGCCGAGCATCGGCAGCGGCCCCTGGTGAGCCTGGATTTCAAGGCCGAACAGGTCTCGGTAGAACGCCGTCGAGCGGTTTGAGTCGGAGACAAACACCGTGAAATGGCTGATATCGCGAACGGCGAGGAGGCCCTTCCTCGGCGCCGGCTCGAGCGAAGAACAGACATTGCCGAGCACGCCGGCGCCGCCGCAGTAGGTCGGATCCTGGAGCTGCACGACCACCCCGTCGGGATCACCGAAGTAGAGCTCCGGCGTTCCTTCCTTCGCGCCGCCCGCCTCTGCCCCGCGCATCCTGACGCGCGCCCGCATCGGACCAAGGCCCAACCCTCCGCCCGAGGTCACCTGCTCGACGCGCGTGATGCCGCGAGCGGCGAGCGCCTGCATGACGGCATCGACGCCAAAGTCCTCGACCGTCACGCAGAAGTGGTTGATGCTCGGCGCCACACCCGGACCGGCCGCGCTGAGCGCGAGAAACTGCGGACCGGTTCCGATCCGCAGTATGGGCGTCGCAGCCTGCCGGGCCTGGATCGGCATGCCGAACAGGCCCTGATAGAAGTCGAGCGAGCGCTTCACGTCCGACACGCTCAGCGTCAGATGGTTCAGCGCCCGCACGCGAAGCGGCGGCCTTCCCTGGCCGACGACTCGCTTCGCGATCACCAAGGCGGGCAGCGACAGGAGGAAGTGCCGGCGATCGAAAGTGGCAGGGCTCATGAGGCCGCGATTATAGCCGGTCGATGTCCCCCCGATCCGACATTCTTCCGATCACGACACGTCGGCCGTCAGATCGCCCTCGGAGGTGCCATCGCCACCTTTCGCGTACGAGGCAATCGCCAGGTGCCGGCCAAACGGCGTGGTCGCCTTGAGATCGAGAAGCGCAGCGAGGCGCTCGTCGAAGATGTCGGCCTCGGGAATGCCGGCCGACGCGAAGCGGCGCGCGCAGGCATCCTGCGCGTAGCGCAGGTTGGCCGTGAGACGATCGACGAGCGCCGCCGGATGCAGGCCCAGGCCAACATCCAGCGTGTACATCGACTCGACTTCGTCCAGCAGTCTGGCCGCATAAGTGTCCAGCTCCGCCAACGACTCAGGATCGGCGGCCAACCGCTGCACGCGCCCGAGCGCTCCCCCACGCCACTGTTCCGCCAACTTCACCCGATCGGCGTGCCTGGCTGGATCGACGGGCCGGTCCGCGTCGTCGCCGTAGATCACGGCAATCGTCCGGCCCGCAGCCTGGAGGGGCATCGCACACACGTTGGCGACAGCGGCGCCAAGAGGAAGGGACGGAGCGCCGCTCGTCTCTGCCGCCGTGAGGCTGACGGTGGCGCCGGTGTTGACGGCCTGGCTCAGCACGGACTCGACCGACAGCGGAACCACGATCTTCGAAATGTCGCGCCGAAGGTCGAAGCCAGCCTGATAGACGCCGTGCAGGGCGCTGCCCTTGAGGGTGAACACGGCGACGCGCGGAAAGACCGACCGCACTTGGTCTGCGAGCACGATCAACGCCTCGAGAGTGTTCGTGGCGTCGCGGAGCGCCAGCGCCGTGGGGGCTGGCCCAGGCAGAGTCGCCGCGGCCGCCGGCGATTGTGCTGAGGTGGGCGCCGCCACCGCCATCGGCTGCCCTGCGGCCGCCGTGATGGCAAGCTGACGCCGGAGCGTAAGCTGGACCAGCTCCGCCGCGTCGAGCTGGGCCTGGAGCGCACGCCGGGCCTGGAGCGACTCGGCGTTGGACTTCTCGAGTGCCCGGACGCGCTCCAGACCCGCCTCGAGCTCGGCCACGATGGCATCGTGCTGCGCCCTGGCAATCGCGAGCCCTCTGGTGGCTGTGGTCAGCGCGGCGCTCAGCCTCTGTCGTTCGGCGTCGGCCTCGGGCGTGACCGCAGAGCTGCTTCCGGAGCAGTCGCGGGCCTCCAGCTCGTCCCGCAGCCGTTCGATCTCGCGCTCGCAGGCGGCCTTCACCTGGCTGCCCATGGCCTCGGCAGCCTCGCAGGAGGCCTCTGCGCGCGCCCGGGCGCGCCGCGTCCGCTCGAGCTCGCGCCGAAGAGCCGCGCTTCCGGCAGTCTCGGCCTCGAACTGACGCGTGAGCGCCTCGAGCTCGACGCGGGCAGTCTCGAGCGACGCGGTCAGCCGCGTGTTCTCGTCACGTTGGTCTTGCAGCGCCTGTTGGGCACGAGCGATCTCCAGCCGGGCTTCGTTCCGAGCGCGCTCGGCCTCGCCGACGGCCTCGGACCAGGACCTCGTCAATCGCTCCACGAACGGGGAGAGCGCGGGGGCAGCAGGCACAGCCGCCAAAGGAGGCAGAAGCCCCTCCTCGTACAGACGCGCGGCATCTTCGATCTCACCGCGCAAGGCAGCCAGGGCCGCCAGTGACGCTTCGATCCCGCGATCGACCGCAGCCTCGACCAGCGCGGATGCTTCCGCGAAGGCGACGTCCCGAAGCTCTTGATCGTTGGCGTCCATGGGACTTCCCGCGGTGTGGCCCGACCCGTACTGCTATCGGCTGCAGAACCGGCCAGCTGCAGTACAGCTGTGACTACCAGATCGCCCTTGACGAGCCGATAACGGCGAACGATCCTCGGAGAGCCCCAATGCAGCTCAGCCGTCGCCCCCTGCTCCCAGCCGCTCTGTTGTCAGCGGTTCTCGGTTCGTCTGCAGTCGACTGGCCGGGGGGCCTCGCCGCTCAGACCTTCAGGTCGGCAGTCGATCTCGTGCCCATCAGCGCCGTCGTCCGCGACGGACGGGGGCGTCTGGTGACCAGCCTCAAGTCAGCCGATTTCGAGGTCGTCGACAAAGGGGAGCCGCGGCCGATCCTGGACTTTCAGGTCGACCGGGCCAGCCCGGTGGCGGTCGCTCTGCTGATGGACGTCAGCGGCAGCATGCGGGTGCACCCGCGGCAGGCGCTCGCCGAGCAGACGGCGGAGCGGATCCTCGCGGGACTCGGCGACGGACGCGACGAAGCGGGCCTGTTCACGTTCGACCTGAGCCTGCGCGAAGTGCGGGCGTTTACGACGGACACCGCCACGATCGGCCCCTCCGTCCGGGGCGGGCAGCCGTTCGGCAGCACTTCGCTCTATGACGCGATCGCGGCGACGGCGAGGCTGGTGGCCGAACGGCCGTGGCCACGCCGTGCCGTGATCGTGCTGACTGACGGCCTGGATACCAGCAGCGGGCTGACGGCACCGGAGGTATCGGGTCTCGCCAGCTCGATCGACGTGCCTGTCTACGTGGTGGTCACCGTGCCCGAGCTCGACAGAATCCAGTACGAGGGCCGCAGCGGTGTCGCCTCGACCCAGGGGGCTGACCTGCGAGACCTCGCCCAGTGGACGGGCGGAGACTTGCTGTGGACCACTGCGGAAACCGGAGCGGAGGTCAGCGCGCAGCAGCTGTTGGCCGAACTGCGGCAGCAGTACCTGATCGCCATCGAATCGGCCCCGGGCCGCGAATGGCGTCCAATCGAGGTGCGAGTGAAGAACCGGCGCCTCAGCGTCCGTGCCCGCAGCGGATATTTCGGGCGAACGCCAGCGCCCGAACGCTAGAGAAGGCAGCGATCAGCAGAGAGCTGCCAGCATTCAGGCGACCAGCATTCAGCTTGCAGCTTTCAGACCTGACAGCCTGCGCAGCCCGTCACTGCTACCTGCTGAAAGCTGATCGCTGAGCCGGTTCAGTACTGCCTGTCGCGCAGGTACTGCTGCAGATCCTGCCGCCCGCCCAGCTGGAGCTTGTCGTAGACGTGGTGGAGGTGAATCTTTACCGTTCCCACGCTGATGGCCAGCCGCTCGGCGATCTCCTGATTCTCGAGCTTCAAGGCAACCAGTTGAAGGATCTCCAGCTCGCGGGGCGTCAACACGCGCCCGAGCTCGGCTTCGACCGCCTGCCGCTGGACGATCCGCTGGGAGAAGTCCACGCCGTCGACGATGAGGCGCCGTTCGCCGGCGTGAACGGCGCGAATGCAGTCTTCGAGCACGCGGGGCGCCATGGCCTTGAGGACGATCGCACGCGCGCCGAGCCGCGCCGCATCGAGCAGAAACTCCTCCTCTTGCATGGCCGTCAGGACGACCACGCGCGGAAGCCTGTCCGGGTCGAGCCGCCGCAGCAGGCTGAGGCCGTCTTCCTCGGGCAGCTTCAGGTCGAGGACGAGGACGTCGGGATGGAGCGTCGTGACGGCGTGCCATCCGTCGGCGGCCGTGCTGCAGCTGGCCAGGATCTCGAAATCCGGCTCCGAGCCCAGCAGCTGGGCCAGACCGCCTAGCACGAGCGGGTGATCGTCAACGAGCACGAGCTTGATTGGCATCGTCATCAGTGTGCCACGAGCGCAAGCGGCAAGGTAATGAGCAGCTCGGTGCCCGTCTCCAGGGATTTGAGCTTGAGATTCCCCTGAAGCTCGGCGACCCGTTCCCTGAGCGTCCGCGGACCCTGGCGCAGCTCACCGAGCGCGGCGAGGTCGTATACGCCATGAAACGGAAACCCGCGCCCGTCGTCGGAGATCTTCAGCCAGAGCTGGTCGACCGACACCGAGAGGCTGACGCCGATCGCGGACGCGTCGGCGTGGCGGGCCGCGTTCACGATGCCCTCTTGGGCCAGTCGGTAAATGTCGTCGGAGAGACCTGCGGGCAGCTGGTCGACCACACGATCGACGCGCATGTTGACCCTGATCTCCCATTGGCGCTCGACGCGACGGCCGAGCTCTTCGAGGCGGCCGCTGAGACTCGAGACCGCCGGATCGGATCCTTGGGTCGACGACGGACGCATGCGACGAATGAACGATCGCATCTCGAGCTCACCCCGCTCGAGCTGACTCTGGACGTCCGCCAGACGCTCCCGCGCGGCCTTTGGCTCGCGGTCCAGCAGACGGCGCGCCGCAAGCAGCTGCAGTGCGGTGCCTGCCTGGGACTGCAGCAGGCTGTCGTGAAGGTCGCGGGCCACGCGGATCCGCTCGTCGAGCGCGGCGGCTTCGCGCAATCGGGCCAGCAGGTACAGGCTGTCGAGCCGCGACACGGCCAGCCGCGCGACGAGGCTCCCAAGGATGAGGTCGTCGAGCCGCATCTTCGGCTTGTCCAGACAGAACAGCCGTCCACGGATGAGCTCGCCGTCCAGGCTCCACGACTCCACCGCCCGCATGTTGAAGCGCGCGCGCAGCGCCTCGTTCACGGGCCGGCACTCCCGGAACCGGAAGCCGGCTCCGACGAGAGCGGCGACCCTGCCGGCCTCGTCGCCGACATCGGCGGCCTGGAAACCGTGGCGCTCGAAGCCGGGAAGCACGAAGGAGCCGTAGGTGCCTTCCTTCTCGTGCGTCCACAGAACGTCGTTGTCGGACTTCCAGGCAAGATTCACCCAGCCCTCGACGGGTTCCTCCCAGACAAGCAGGATGCGTGGCGCCGACAGCAGCTCGGACGACTGAGCGATGATCTCCGAGATCACTTCCCGCGGGTCGCGGGAGATCTGCCGCGGCCACGCTGCCAGACGGCTGATCTCGTGTTGAAACCGGAACTGGTGGGCGCCCAGGTACCACAGGAGTCCCGTGGTCATAGCCAGATACACGGTGCGGATGACGAACGTATTCAGCTCGAATCCCGCCAACTGCAGGGCGTTCGACGCGTACAGGCTGACAGCCGCGTAGGAGACGATCACGCCTCCCGCCGTCCAGAGCGTTCCCGGAACCTGCCAGCGCAGCATCGCGGCGATGAGAAGAAAATTGAAGTACACAAAGAAGGGACTGGCCGCACCCTGGGTGAATACCATCAACACCGAGAACACGACGAAGTCGAACAGATGGACGGCGACGTCCCAGCCGCGCCCGAACCTGACGGGCGTCCACACCAGGCCAAGGACGGTGAGCGTATAGGCGAGGTATCCGCCGAGCAGCGTGGCCACGAGCGGGTGGGAGACGGTGCCCGGCGCCCCGACCGCGACACCAACCAGGCCACCCGCGGCCAGCAGAACGCGTGCGCCCGCGATCACCCATTCCACCCGCACTCGCGGGGGATATTCAGTGTGAAGAGCCATTCGCTTGTGGATCGGCTGGCACTGCCGGGACCGCTCGCCCGCTTACCTTACCGCAACTTCGAGACGCAGTAATAGGGCAAGTGCAGGAAGACGGTTGAGCCCGGACAATCCGCCGCCGATGCGAGTCTGAAGGACTTATCGTCAGGTCAGGTGCGGCCGATGACCGGACCAGGCTGCCGCGGTACCGGGGAGAGCCGGCCGGCTGAGCGGCCGCTCTCCCGGTCATCCTCGACGTCCACAGCACAGTCTGTGGCCCTGCGGCCGCCCCGCCAGGCCCTCCGCCTGTCGGGAAGCTGGCGACGATCGCGTCGGCGCATGAAGCTCACTGCCATCGCGGGACGTGAAGCTGCCATAGAAGGTATATACCAGAATCGATAGATAAGTGCGACGGTTCTTTCACGCTCTGTCGCGACGCGCGTGCAGGAATGTGAAGGGGCTTCTCGTCGGTTGGGCCGATACCCTGACTGGTTACATGGTCGAGCCTGCGGTTTCCGCCTTCAGGGTCGAAAAGGAACGGGCTCACGCGATCTTGACCCTCTCGAGCGGCGAGTCGGCGGAGGGCTGCTTTTTTCTCGCGAGCCCGGCGCCCCACGGGGCGGGCCGCGAGAGAGTCGGCGACCTGTTGAACGCAGCGACAGGCTTCTTTCCTTTCGAGATCCACGGCACCCGCTCGCGCCGGACCGCGCTCCTCAACCGCAGTCAGGTCGTCACCGTCGCGTTGTCGGACTCCGAGGCCGGGTCGGTGCCGGGGTACGAGGTGGCAACCCAGCGGACCGTGAGGCTCGACCTCGTCGGCGGGCGCAGAATCGAGGGGGTCGTGCGCGTCTACAGACCGGCAGGGCGGGATCGCCTCTCGGACTGGGCGGCCGATCCGGAGCCTTTTCGCTACGTCGAGATCGACGGGCTGACGCTGCTCGTCAACCTGGCGCACGTGATCGAGATCAGCGAGGGGTCCCAATGACCGGCAGCGGCGCGCCGCCCATCGACGGGCTGTTCCATGCGATGTGCGCCGCAGGCGCGTCGGACCTGCATCTGTCTGTGGGGTCTCCGCCGATCGTTCGCAAGGACGGGCAGATGCAGAGCCTCGACCCATCGGCCTCTCCCCTCTGTGCTGACGGGTTGATGGCGCTGCTGGCGCCCATCCTGCCCGACCGGAACCGTGTCGAGTATCAGGCGCGGCACGACACCGACTTTGCCTACGAGATCCCCGATCTCGCGCGCTTCCGCGTCAACGTGTTCGCCGACCGCAACGGCCCCGGCGCCGTGTTCCGCGTGATCCCGACCCGGATCCTGACAGCGGAGCACCTGGGCCTCTCTCCGGCGATTCTCCAGCTCTGCCAGCTGAACAAGGGTCTCGTGCTCGTGACGGGACCGACCGGCTCGGGCAAGTCGACAACGCTCTCGGCCATGATCGACTACATCAACCGGACGCGCAGGGACCACATCATCACGATCGAGGATCCGATCGAGTTCGTGCATCCCAACAAGCAGTGCCTGATCAATCAGCGGGAGGTCCGGACTCATACCGATTCTTTCAAAGACGCACTGAGAGCGGCGCTCCGCGAGGATCCCGACATCGTGCTCGTGGGCGAGCTTCGGGATCTCGAGACCGTGGCCATTGCGATCGAAACCTCCGAGACCGGGCACCTGGTCTTCGGCACGCTGCACACGACGACGGCGGCGTCGACCGTGGACCGCGTGATCGATCAATTCTCCGCGGACCGCCAGGCCCAGATCCGCGTCATGCTGTCGGAGTCGCTCCGCGCGGTCATCGCGCAGACGCTGTGCAGGAAGATCGGCGGGGGGCGCATCGCGGCGCTGGAGGTCCTGATCGCCACGCCGGCCATCAGCAACCTGATCCGCGAGGGCAAGACCTTCCAGATTCCCTCGATCATGCAGGTCAATCGCGCCGCCGGCATGGTCGGCCTGAACGACGCGTTGCTGGACCTGGTCAGGGGAAAGCTCGTGGCTCCCGACGAGGCCTACGCGAAGAGCGTCGACAAGATCAGCTTTGAGGCGCTGCTCAAGCGGGCGGGATTCGATCCTCGGCCGAGGCCCCAGCCCGCCCACGCGTAAGGCGCTTTCGGATGTCCCTGGACTTGAACCCCGCTGACGCTGATCGCTCGCCTGTGACCGCAGGTCACAGATATGTTCAATCCGGCCGGGCTGTTCGCTGTTCGCTGTTCGCTGTTCGCTGTTCGCTGACAAGTCAGCGGGCCGCCACGACCATCACGGTCGCATCGTCGGTTGCAGCGGCGGCGCCGCAGAACTCGCTCAGTGCGCGCTGGATCTCTGCAACGATCCCCGCCGCGGTGCGGCCCCGCGACTGCTCCAGGCAGCTCCCCAGGCGCTCGTCGCCGAACTCCTCCCCCTGGACGTTGGTGGCCTCGGTCACGCCGTCGCTGAACATGACCAGGACGTCCCCCGAGGCCACCTGCACGCAGCCGTTCTCGTAGAAACCGGTGTCGAAGAGTCCCAGCACAGTTCCACCCTCGTCCAGCCGGAGGGGGCCCCGCGCCGTCAACAGGAACGGCGCGTTGTGACCGGCATTGCAGTAGCTGAGGGTGCCGTCGGTCGACAGTTTTCCGTAGAAAGCCGTCACGAACCGTGAGGCGACCGAACGGCGGCAGAGCGACCGATTCACCCGGGACAGGACCTCGGCCGGGGCGTCCGCGGTCTCGGCCTCCGCCGTGAAGAGCCCCTGGACGACGGCGGTCAGCAGCGCCGCCGAGGTGCCCTTGCCCGCCACGTCGGCCACGGTGAACGTCAACGCGCCGTCGTCGCGGGGAAAGTAGTCGAAGAGATCGCCGCCCACAGCCCGACACGGTGTCGTGAACGCCGCCAGTTCGTGAAGGTCGTCGGAGTAGGTCGGCGGTGGCAGCAGCGCCTGCTGGATCTGCGCGGCGATCCGGAGCTCCTGCGCGGCCCGCTCCCGTTCGACGACTTCCTGGTAGAGCCTCGCATTCTCGATCACGACGGCGGCCTCGGTGGCCAGCGCGTGGAGGGTGCCTACGTTCTGCAGGTAGCCTCGCTCGCGGCTGTCCAGATAGAGCACGCCGATCCGCCGCTCGCTTCCACCTGCCGCGTGCTGCAGCACGCGAAGGGGCGTGCAGAGCACGTGGCGGATGCCGAGCGCCACGGTGCCCGCATGGAGCAGCGCATGCGAGTCGTCGAGCAGATCGGTCACGATCTTGTCCGTGCCCGTCGCGTACACCTCGTCGGGAATCCGCTGGCTCGTCTGCGCCGAGGTCAGCGTGACGCCGCCGCGAGCCCGCGCGAGGCGCAGCTTGAGCGCGCCCGAGGGCTCGGCCAGCAGGATGAAGCCCCGCTCGGCGCCCGCCACGTCGAGCGCGCTGTCGAGCACGATGACCAGCACCTCGTCGAGAACCTGTGAGGACCCGAGCGCGCGCAGCCCCGCCAGCAGCGCGTTCATCTGACGGAAATCGACGGTGGACGACGCGGCCGTCTGCGGGTCGTTTTCCTCCACCCGGATCTCGCTCTGACCCACGCGAATGCGATCGCCCGGCTGGAGGTTGGCCTCGAGCACGCGAGCGTCGTTCACGAACACGCCGAACCGCGAGGCGCAGTCCCGGATCTTCCACTGGCCCGCTTCCTCGACGAGCTCTGCGTGGCGGCGCGAGACCTGCCCATCGGTGAGCTGGAGCTGGTTGTCGGACCCTCGTCCTATCGAGAACGGAAGCTGTTCAACCGTCACGGCACGACGGCCGGACGCGTCGGTCACGACCAGGCGGAACATTCACACCCCCGACGCAAAGCTGGCGATCGCCGCGTTCTCGCTGTCGTACAGGTCGAACACGGTGGCGAGCTTCGTGATCGTCAACAAGTCACGCAATCTGACCGTGGCATTCACGAGCTTCAGGCTGCCTCCCTGTCGCGTCGTCGTGGCGTAGGCGTGGACCAGCTCGCCCAGGCCCGCGCTGTCCATGTACGCCACGCCGGCGAGGTTGACGATGAGCTGGCGCTGGCCCTGCTGCAGAAGGCTGCGCACTTTGTCGGCCAGCAGTTCCGTGCCGGCGGGTCCAATCGTGATGGACCCGATCACGTCCAGAATGCGGATGTTCCCCGCGGTGCGCTCCGTGATGGTCATGCTCCCTCCGTCGTGAGGACGGGAGCGGCCATTATAAGCGTTACAACCTCGTCACCCCGTCCGCCCTGATTGTGGGCCCGTTCCCGCAAGGCGCCGCGGCCCGGCGCGAGGCTGCACGCCGGTGCGCTGGCACTGCCCTTGCCCCGCGCCCCACCATGCACATCATCGTGTGGGACGAGTAGCGACTGAAGCTCGAAGGACGCCATGGAATCCACGACCGACCGGCCGCCGGCCGGAAAGAACACCTCGCTCTGTCCAAACTGTCACCGCAACAAGGTCGTGCTGCTGAAGAGCATGGCCAAGTACAGTTCCCTCGACTGGTACAAGTGCAACGGATGCGAGCACATCTTTACGAGGCCCCGCGGCGCCGACGATCCGAAGGCGGCCTGACGGGGGCTTCAGACCGTCCGCAGGTACTGGTGAACTGAAAACACGGCGGCCGAGCCTTCACCGACCGCCGCCGCAATCCGCCGATTCGCGCCCGCACGCGCGTCGCCGACCGCAAACACGCCCGGGACGTTCGTCTCGAACAGCAGCGGATCCCGGTCGAGGGGCCACGGCCGCTCGGCGCCCAGATCGGGCCCGGTGACAATGAACCCCTTGTCATCGGTCCGGACCAGCGCCCGAAACATCTCGGTGCGCGGCTTGACCCCGATGAAGATGAACACCGCCGAGACGTCGAGCGACCGCTCATCGTCTCCGCCGACGCCGATCACATTCACCTTCTCGACAAACGTGCGCCCGCAGACGGCGGACAATTCGACCCCGTTCATCACCGTGATGTTCGGGGCCGCGGCAATGCGATCGACGAGATACTGAGACATGGACGACGCGAGGTCCGCCGCGCGTACCAGCATCGTGACGCGGCCCGCGTACCGGGAGAAGAAGAGCGCGCCCTGGCCGGCCGAGTTGGCGCCGCCGACGACGGCCACGTGCTGGCCCTTATAGAGCGCCGCCTCCGTCATCGCCGCCCCGTAGTACACGCCGCGGCCGACAAGACCGTCGACGCCGGCCACCTCGAGCTCCCGCACCGCCATGCCGGTCGCAATGACGAGGGCGTGACAGGACACCTCGCTCCCGTTCGACAGCTGCACGATCCGATAGGGATCGTCGCGGCGGACACCGACCACCGAGTGGCCCACCAGCAGCTCGGCGCCGAAACGCCGCGCCTGGGCCGCCGCCCGCCGCGCCAGGTCAGCGCCTGTCACGCCGGCCGGAAAGCCCAGGTAGTTCTCGATCATCGCGCTGCTGCCCGCCTGCCCCCCCGGCGCGTTCTGCTCGACGAGCAAGGTGCGCAGGCCCTCGGAGGCCGCATAGACCGCGCTCGCCAGGCCCGCCGGGCCGCCGCCCACGATCGTCACGTCGTAAAAAGGGCGCTTGGCGAGCGTCTGGAGCCCGACCTTCTCCGCCAGTTCGGCATTGGTCGGGGCGATGAGGTGCGCGCCATCGGGAAAGAGCACGATCGGCAGCCGCGACAGGCCGCCGCCGATCGACAGCACGAGCTGACGGGTCGGCGCATCCTGGTCGATGTCAATCCACTGGTACGGAATCTGGTTGCGGGCCAGGAACTCCCGCACCGTATAGCTCTCGGGCGACCAGCGCGATCCGGCCACGCGGAGGCCCTCGAACGGCAGCCGGACGCTCGCCGACCATCGGCCCAGCAGATCGTCGAGCACCGGATAGAGATTCTCGTCGGGCGGATCCCAGGGCTTCATCAGGTAGTGATCGAGGCCCACGTCGTTGATGGCGGCGATGGCCGCTTCGACATCCGCGTACGCCGTCAGCAGGACCTTCCGCGCGTCGGGAAACAGCTTGAGCGCCTGACCGAGAAACTGCATGCCGGTCATCTCCGGCATCCGCTGATCGACGAGGAACATGGCGAGGGGTGTCCCGCGGGTCTTCAGTCCGGTTGCCACGTCGAGCGCCTCGCGGCCCGAGACCGACGCGATCACCTTGTACTGGCCGCGATATCGGCGCCGCAGGTCGCGCTCGAGCGCGCTCAGGACCTCGCGGTCGTCGTCAACGGTCAGGATGACAGGCTTGGTCACGGGTGCCGCCTCTTCATCATCGATCCGGATCCTGCAGCGGGTCCGACCGGGTCACGCGATCGAGGCGGGCAGCGTAACCCGAAACTCGGAGCGGCCCGGGCGCGTCTCGACCTCAATCTCGCCTTTATGACGTCTCACGAAGCGGCGCGCCATGTCCAGGCCGAGCCCGGTCCCTTTGCCGACGTCCTTGGTGGTGAAGAACGGATCGAAGATGCGGTCGCGGATCTCCTCCGGAATGCCTGGACCGTCGTCGACGACGCGGACAACCAGCATCCGCCCGACAGCTGAGGCCGCGACCGAGACGTGCCCGCCCTCGACCACGGCATCGAGGGCATTGTCGATCAGGTTCGACCAGACCTGGTTGAGCTCGCCGCCGAAGCCATCCACCGAGGGGAGGTTCGCCTCCACGTCGAGCACGAGGTTCACGGACTTGTCGCGTGCCTTGCGGCCCAGCACGGTGAGCGTGTCCGACAGGCCCTTGCCGACATCGACCGGTCTTGGCACGGTCGCCTGATCCATGTAGGTGAACCCCTTCACGGCGGACACCAGCGAGTGGATGCGGGACGCGGCAGTACCAATCTCTCCCGTCAGGGATCGGACCGCGACGTCCGCGGCTGCGCAGCGGATGGCCGCCTCGAGTCTCGCCCGATCGAACAGCGGAACGAGCGGATCGAGGTCTGCGGGCGCAAGCGTGGAGCCCGCCAGCGTTTCCGCGAAGCGGTCGTCGACGCCGTGTTCGCCGAGCCAGGCGGCAAAGCCGTCCTCGCGGTCGGCCAGCTCCAGGGCTGAGCGCCTCGTGCGGTTCGAGGGCCCGGTGCTTCTGCCCCGAAGGCGCGCGAGCTCGCCCAGCTGCGCCGCAGAGAGGGGACCCGACGTCAGACCGCGCCAGGCTTCGTCGATCTCGCTCACCCAGGCGCAGAGCTCCTTGGCGGAGCGTGCCACGGCGGAGGCCGGATTATTGAGCTCGTGCGCGAGGCCCGCCGCCAGCTTGCCGAGCGACACCATCTTCTCGTCGCTCAGATCGCTCGACGTGAAGTGGCGGGCGCGATCGAGCATGACGTGCACGCAGATGGCCACCACCTCGTGGCACTCGCGCACCAGCTCGCGGAATTGCTCGCGGCGCACGAGGAGCGCCTCCGTCGGCTCCTCGGCGATCGAGACTCCCGGCGCGACCGTCATGCGCGAGTACGGCAGCAGACCCGTCAGATCCCCGGCGCGCCATTCCATGACCTTTCGGGGACCGGAGCCGCGGTTGACCGTGATCGAGATGTGGCCGGACAAGACGATGTACAGGCCCAGGATCGGGCTGGTGTTCGACGAGACGATCTCGCCGGACGCGACCGACATCAGCTCGCCGTGCTCGGCGAGCCACTCGAGCTCGGCCACCGGCACACCACTCAGGGTTCGGTGCGCGGCGAGGCGCTGGACGAGGGTCGGATCGGGCACGTCCCCAATTCTCCAACGAGCGTTGCTGGGGACACAAGGGCGGGAAGCGGTCAGCGGTCAGCTTGCAGCCCCGCCGCGGCGGAAGGCCGGATTGAACGCGAATGTGACTGCGGTCACAGGTGAGCGATCATCTCCGAGGTGACACCGCGAGGCGGGTGGTCGCCGCCCCGGCGGCCCCTGCGTGTCGTCGCTGCGAGCTCAGGCGTGGGCGGAGCGTTGGAGGCTGTCGGCGTCGCAGTCCATGCGGCTGATGACCGCGGCGATGTCGCTGCCGAAGGGCGTGGCGCTCTTGGCCTTGATGACGGCGGCGAAATGCTCGTCGAGGACCGACGGACCGGCCGAGGCGTCCAGGTCCGCCCGCTGCGCGAACAGGCGGCGCGCGTACTCGACGTTGCCGGCCAGGCGCATCTGCAGCTGGTCGGTCTTCTTTCCGGCCTTACGGTCCGCGGCGTACATCGTTTCGATCTCGTTCACGAGCATCGTGGCGTACTCGCGCAGCTCGGCGCGCGCCTTCCACTCCTCGACGAGCTTGAGAAGCTTCGGCGCCGCATGCCACAGCAGGATCTGCGCAAACTTGACCTTTCGCTCCGGCGTAGCGAACTCGATCTGCGGCTGGTCGGAGTCGTCCGCGTAGAGCACGGCCAGAATCTCGCCGGCGACGGCAATCGGAAGCACGAGAACGAACGACGGGGAACCGCCGAACAGCGCGCGGCTGCTGTCGGTGAGCTCGCCGGCCGTAAAGCCCTGCACACGCCCCGATCGCACGGTGTGCGTGAGCATGGAGTCCATGCCGAGCGGCACCACCACCTTCGACATGTCGTTGTCGAAATCGAAGCCCACGTGCTGCACGCCCTCGAGCCGGTTACCGTTGACGTGGAACAGGGCAACGCGCGTGAACTCCTGTGCAATCCCCTCGACGAGCGCCGCGAGAACATCGTCGAACGTCTTGGTCGAGCCCAGGCGCTGAAACGACCCGAGCAGCCGATCCAGCGCCTGGGTGGCGTGCTTGACGACCTGCTCGCGAAGCGTGAGGACGTGCTGGGCCGAGAGCGCCTCGATGCGGGTCTCCGCCTCCTGAACCTCCTGCCGCGCGGAAGCCAGAGCCGCGTCCAGCCGGGCCCGCTCGGCTGTCTGGGCGTCGAGGCGCCCGAGCACATCCGCGACCTCCGCCTGAGCCGCCTCGTGATGGGCGCGCAGTTGGGCCAGATTGGCGGTGAGCGCGCTGTTTTCGCGGAACGACTGCTCGAGGAGCGCGTCCGCTTCGCGGCGCGCGGTGTCGAGAGCCGCGGAGCGCGTCTCCGCCTCCTTGAGTGAGACCTTCAGTCCCGCAGTCTCTTCGACCTGCGCCTTGAATCGCGTCCGGACGTCCTCGAGCGCGGTCTGCGCTTCGCGATGAATCCGGTCCGAAGTCGCGTCGGTATGCGCCTGTGCCGCGGCGGTCAGCCGGTCGATCAGGCCGGCGAGCGCGGCCGCGTCGGTCGGCCGCGTGGCGTGCAGCGCTTTCTCGGCAGCGTCGGCCGCCTTCTTCAGGGCCTGGTGGAAGGTCTGAAACTCCCGAACAGACCTGTCCGACCAGCTGGTCGTGAGACTGCTGATCAGGGCGGCGGTTTCATGCTGGGCGAAGTCGCGGAACTCCATAGAAGTAGTGAGCAGATGAGGCTGCTCCGGCCAGCGTGCAACCCCAGTGCCGGTCCGGTACGACGATTCACGCGCAGATGTGCGAACTGAAGGTGTCAATGCGGTGACAGCGATCACGATTTCGACACCCGAGAATCGAGCAATTGGAGAGATCGAGTAATCTGGTCATCGGGTGTCTCGAATCCTCAGCAGCATCCCCTCCGGCGAGAAAGTCGGGATCGCCTTCTCGGGCGGTCTCGACACCAGTGCGGCTCTTCACTGGATGCGGGCGAAGGGTGCCATTCCGTACGCGTACACGGCCAACCTCGGTCAACCCGACGAGGCTGACTACGACGACATCCCGCGTCGCGCGCTGCAGTACGGTGCCGAGCAGGCGCGTCTGGTCGACTGTCGCGCGCAGCTGGTCAACGAGGGTCTGGCGGCGCTCCAGTGCGGCGCGTTCCATATCTCGACGGCCGGCGTGCCCTACTTCAACACGACGCCGATCGGTCGGGCGGTCACGGGCACCATGCTCGTGCTCGCCATGAAGCAGGACGAGGTGCATATCTGGGGTGACGGCAGTACGTTCAAGGGCAATGACATCGAGCGCTTCTACCGGTACGGCCTGCTCGCCAATCCTGACCTTCGGGTGTACAAACCGTGGCTCGATCAGCGCTTCATCGACGATCTCGGCGGACGCGCCGAGATGTCGGAGTACATGCGCCGGGCAGGCCTCGCGTACCGCATGAGCGCCGCGAAGGCCTACTCCACCGACTCGAACATCCTCGGCGCTACACACGAGGCGAAGGATCTCGAGCGGCTGGACTCGAGCATGGCCATCGTCGATCCGATCATGGGAGTGCCCTTCTGGCGTCCCGACGTCACGGTGGCGGCCGAGCGCGTCGTGCTGACTTTCGATCAGGGGTGGCCCGTCGTGCTCAACGGCCGACGCTACGCGGACGCGGTGCAACTGATGCTCGAAGCCAACGCCATCGGCGGCCGTCATGGCCTCGGCATGAGCGATCAGATCGAGAACCGGATCATCGAGGCGAAGAGCCGGGGCATCTACGAAGCGCCCGGGATGGCCCTGCTCTTCATCGGCTATGAGCGTCTGGTGACTGGCATCCACAACGAGGACACGATCGAGCAGTACCGGGATCTGGGGCGACGGCTCGGCCGCATGCTGTATCAGGGGCGCTGGTTCGATCCGCAGGCCATGATGCTGCGCGAGATGTCTCAGCGGTGGGTGGCGCGCGCCGTGACCGGCGAGGTGACACTTGAGTTGCGGCGGGGCAACGACTACTCGATTCTCGACACCAGGAGTCCCAACCTCACGTACAAGCCCGAACGACTGACGATGGAGAAGGGCGAGTCGGCGTTCTCGCCGCAGGACCGGATCGGACAGCTGACCATGCGAAATCTCGATATCAGCGACACCAGGGAAAAGCTGCTGACCTACGTGAAGACCGGGCTGTTGAAGCCGTCCCCGACGAGCGCCCTGCCGCTTCTCGAGGGTCCAGACACCCCGCCGCCCGAGCGCTCAGGCGCTGGAAAACCGTCAGCGGACTGAAACCCAGTCTTTCCGCCCTTTCTGCCTTCCTGCCCCTTCCTGCCTTTCTGCCTTTCTGCCCTTCCGCCTTCTCGGTTACCATAACGCCTTGATGGCCTCGAAACTGGCCGCTCTGGCTGTAGCCGCAGGCGCGTTCGCGGCGTCCAGCTACCTGTACGCCGATGGGGCGCAGCCGGCGACGTCGCCAGACCGCCTGCTTCTGGACAGGTACTGCGTCAGTTGCCACAACGATCGGCTCAAGACGGGCGGGCTGTCGCTCCAGGGCCTGGACACGGCCGACGTGGCCGGGCAGGCGGAGACGCTGGAGAAGATCGTCCGCAAGCTCCGCGGCGGATTGATGCCCCCGAGTGGCCGGCCACGGCCGGACCTGGCCGTCCAGAGCGCGTTCGCGAGCCGGCTCGAATCCTCGCTCGACCGCGCGGCCGCCGCCCGTCCAGATCCCGGGCGGACCGAAACGTTCCATCGTCTCAACCGCGCCGAATACCGGAACGTCGTGCGGGACGTGCTGGCGCTTGACATCGACGTGGCATCGCTCCTGCCGGACGACAGCGCGAGCTATGGGTTCGACAACATGGCCGGGGCGTTGAAGCTGTCGGAGTCGCTGATGGAACGCTACCTGTCGGCGGCCCGGCGCATCAGCCGCGCGGCGGTCGGCGCGCCCTCGGCCGTGGCGGCTGAGACCTACAACAT